>NZ_AXDV01000011.1 GCF_000784355.1 Methanolacinia paynteri
TCCGCCCATGTCTCGACTTTTGCGAGAATTGCGTCGTCCTGGTATGAACTGACTCTTACGGTTTCGCGGCTGAACGTGACGTAGTAGATCTCGGTGTTCGTATCATGGCATTTGAGCTGGCAGGAAAAGGTGTCGTCCTCCGCGTCGCGGACGGGGTCTCCTCCGACGGCGACGGCAAGATCGGCGTCTGCGATTATTGCACCGGTCGCACTGTTCATCGAGGAGACTGTCGGGCACTTGATCGAAAGTGATCCGATCTTCTCCGCCGCATTGTCCTCGAAGACTATCTTTGCGGTGTAGCTCTCGCGGTTGACTTCGACCCCGCTGTGCGTTGCATTGTTCTGGATGTATTCGGTACACCCGAAGGGGTTGTTGTCGATCACCGACTGGATGATGCACTGAAACGCTGCTGCATCTGCGATGGGCGATGCAAGTTTACGTGTCGCTGTTTTTGTGTTGGAAGTTTCTATGAAATCCGCCATTGTTTTTTCTCCTGCCTGACTTTCCCCGGGGAAGGAACAGGCAAATAATTAATGGCTGTTTAAAGAAATTGGCGTGACTGTATGGGATACCGGTGAGTTTTTATGGGAGAAAAAAAGGTTCATCGATCTAAAGATTGAGACAATAAATTACTGTGATTACACAGGGCTATCAATCCTTATTTTCCTGGATGTAGTTCTTCAAGGAGCTGTCAGATCCCCCCAGGTATGAAGAAACGGAATGTTTCAATCCTTATTTTTCTGGATGTAGTTCTTCAAGATTCTGGCAATCGTGATCCTTGTATTCCTTCCGAAGAGTTTCAATCCTTATTTTTCTGGATGTAGTTCTTCAAGTCTCTCTCACCCTGTATACTGATTGCTGACGACACAGGTTTCAATCCTTATTTTTCTGGATGTAGTTCTTCAAGATTGGCTCAGCCTCCGCCTTTTTACGAACCATGAAAAGTTTCAATCCTTATTTTTCTGGATGTAGTTCTTCAAGGCCTCCGTTGGCCTTTACTTTCGTGCCGTTGATCTTAGTTTCAATCCTTATTTTTCTGGATGTAGTTCTTCAAGCTTACTCTGACGCTTTCGCAAATTTCAGAGATGTAGGTTTCAATCCTTATTTTCCTTGATGAAGTTCTTCAAGGATTCGTCTTCGATCCCGACCACTATACCGGCCGGGAGTTTCAATCCTTATTTTCCTGGATGAAGTTCTTCAAGGCTCGAGATGCCATCCAACGCATCCAAGCTCGACGGTTTCAATCCTTATTTTCCTGGATGAAGTTCTTCAAGCGTGTGGAGAACCCCGGAGGGGTCTCCCCCTATATTTTGCAGTTTCAATCCTTATTTTCCTGGATGAAGTTCTTCAAGGGCTCGAATACTGCGTACCTCCAAAACCCCCAACCCCGAGTTTCAATCCTTATTTTCCTGGATGAAGTTCTTCAAGGACTTTGCGCGATCTGGCATAGAAACGCTTACATTCAAGTTTCAATCCTTATTTTCCTGGATGAAGTTCTTCAAGGTTTTCAGTTCTCTTTTCAAAACAGTCCAGGGTCCAGTTTCAATCCTTATTTTCCTGGATGAAGTTCTTCAAGTTTCATATTCATTCCTTGATTTTTAGGGTTCTGTGTGGGTTTCAATCCTTATTTTCCTGGATGAAGTTCTTCAAGGATATCTACGAAGACCCGGAGTATTACAAGGGGTCTTGTTTCAATCCTTATTTTCCTGGATGAAGTTCTTCAAGATAGGGAAAACTACACCCTGGGAGGCTAAGTAATGTGTTTCAATCCTTATTTTCCTGGATGAAGTTCTTCAAGTTTGCGCCGACATCAATACATGCCAACAGGAATATGGTTTCAATCCTTATTTTCCTGGATGAAGTTCTTCAAGTCCAGGGGGATATGCCCCATAATACTTTTTTATCTGACGAGTTTCAATCCTTATTTTCCTGGATGAAGTTCTTCAAGTCATTCTTGCTGATCCGCCTTATGAAGAAAATCATGGTTTCAATCCTTATTTTCCTGGATGAAGTTCTTCAAGGTCCGGATGTCGCTGTCGCTTTCTTCATCGTAATTGGCGTTTCAATCCTTATTTTCCTAGATGAAGTTCTTCAAGTTCCGGAACTCCTGGAGGATGAGTTTCATGGTTAATGTCGTTTCAATCCTTATTTTCCTGGATGAAGTTCTTCAAGCTCACAGCTCTCAAGAATGACGGATGGCTCCGGCCCAGTTTCAATCCTTATTTTCCTGGATGAAGTTCTTCAAGAAAATAACCCGGGAGATTTCACTTGACATGTCAAATAAGTTTCAATCCTTATTTTCCTGGATGAAGTTCTTCAAGGGAGGTAATGTAGAATATTCTGGGGAGTATTCACCGGAGTTTCAATCCTTATTTTCCTGGATGAAGTTCTTCAAGAAAATCTCATGCCTTCTGAATATGGGGAATTGTTTGTTTCAATCCTTATTTTCCTGGATGAAGTTCTTCAAGGCAGGGAGAAACCTTTAAAATGGTTTCACGGTTCGTGTTTCAATCCTTATTTTCCTGGATGAAGTTCTTCAAGGCCGGCCCAGGTCACCACGGCAATATCAACCGGTGGATGTTTCAATCCTTATTTTCCTGGATGAAGTTCTTCAAGTGATTCTAAGATTCTCTCACTCATTATTCTGATTAGTTTCAATCCTTATTTTCCTGGATGAAGTTCTTCAAGAACCCAGACCTATCACCTCAAAGACAATCATTACAAGTTTCAATCCTTATTTTCCTGGATGAAGTTCTTCAAGCTTTTGGTACATACATTTGATAGGGATCTTTTTGTCGAGTTTCAATCCTTATTTTCCTGGATGAAGTTCTTCAAGGGAAGGCTTCCTCCCCTCCTACGGGCTGTTGCAAAGTTTCAATCCTTATTTTCCTGGATGAAGTTCTTCAAGGTGAAAATGTCTATTCAACAGGTGGAAATATTTTCTCGTTTCAATCCTTATTTTCCTGGATGAAGTTCTTCAAGTCGGATCGGCCACTGATCATATACAATCTGTATTACTGTTTCAATCCTTATTTTCCTGGATGAAGTTCTTCAAGGGCATTATCGACAAGCCCCCTGGATTGATTTCTAATCTCGTTTCAATCCTTATTTTCCTGGATGAAGTTCTTCAAGATCAGGAGAGCAGGCACTTACTCGAGCTGAATACAAGTTTCAATCCTTATTTTCCTGGATGAAGTTCTTCAAGACCCTTCAGATGATCCAGAATGGTTTGGAACCTATGAGTTTCAATCCTTATTTTCCTGGATGAAGTTCTTCAAGGCGTAATATCTGTGAGCTGGTCCAGAGGGGGCAGGTCGGTTTCAATCCTTATTTTCCTGGATGAAGTTCTTCAAGGTTCCCATGCTTTTTTACAATCTTGTCGAGGTATTCAGTTTCAATCCTTATTTTCCTGGATGAAGTTCTTCAAGATCGCAGTCCCTTATAGGAGCGGAGATAATGCAGCAGAGTTTCAATCCTTATTTTCCTGGATGAAGTTCTTCAAGGATCATCTCCTGAAGAGTCGATTCGTCCCATAGCAGTTTCAATCCTTATTTTCCTGGATGAAGTTCTTCAAGCGGGCTGATATGAGTGAATCATTTACAATCGATGATAGTTTCAATCCTTATTTTCCTGGATGAAGTTCTTCAAGCCTGTGCCAGTGCAAGTTCATCAGGTTGTAGCATCCTGTTTCAATCCTTATTTTCCTGGATGAAGTTCTTCAAGGGGGAGATCACCTATCATCTGATTCACACCTCCTTGTTTCAATCCTTATTTTCCTGGATGAAGTTCTTCAAGCTTCCGATTTCCCATGCCCAGGGGGCATCGTGATAAGTTTCAATCCTTATTTTCCTGGATGAAGTTCTTCAAGTTTGATTTTCTTGAATCCTGGTATTTGATGATCGGAGGTTTCAATCCTTATTTTCCTGGATGAAGTTCTTCAAGCTTATCGGCTTATATACCTGTATTCGTGTTTTCGTGTTTCAATCCTTATTTTCCTGGATGAAGTTCTTCAAGGTAAGAAAGTTGAATTTCTTGAGGGGGCGAAATTAGTTTCAATCCTTATTTTCCTGGATGAAGTTCTTCAAGAAGAAAGAAAGATGTTATTTTAAAGTATTTTAAATGTTTCAATCCTTATTTTCCTGGATGAAGTTCTTCAAGCATCAACGGCTGGATGGCCTGGTCCCACTCTACAACAGTTTCAATCCTTATTTTCCTGGATGAAGTTCTTCAAGCTCGGCTGCAGCGTGCACTCCTGCCAAATGGCCTCACGTTTCAATCCTTATTTTCCTGGATGAAGTTCTTCAAGCACCATATTCAATTCTGATGGTCCCAAGAGAGGTGGTTTCAATCCTTATTTTCCTGGATGAAGTTCTTCAAGAACCTTGGAGGAGCATTCTGGAAGGGCGCCTTCTAGTTTCAATCCTTATTTTCCTGGATGAAGTTCTTCAAGGCCGAGCAGAGCAATGATCCCCTGCCAGTTGGCGAAGAGTTTCAATCCTTATTTTCCTGGATGAAGTTCTTCAAGGCCTGAAAGAGTTCTGCAAGTCCAGTTATTTGTTTGTTTCAATCCTTATTTTCCTGGATGAAGTTCTTCAAGTCGTCAGTCCTTATGCCAACGAAGCAAGCGGTAGGTTCAGTTTCAATCCTTATTTTCCTGGATGAAGTTCTTCAAGAGATCAAGGTCCGTAAGAGTGACGGTGAGGTCCTTGAGTTTCAATCCTTATTTTCCTGGATGAAGTTCTTCAAGAAGAAATTGATTCTTTGAAAGAGCAAATAAAAATTTGTTTCAATCCTTATTTTCCTGGATGAAGTTCTTCAAGTTTCCTGGATGAAGTTCTTCAAGGGCGGACCACGTTGGTTTCAATCCTTATTTTCCTGGATGAAGTTCTTCAAGATCAGCTGAGAAGTCCTGACCCTTGATGAGGACCTCGGTTTCAATCCTTATTTTCCTGGATGAAGTTCTTCAAGTCTATATAGATTATGAGTTTCACGAGTTATTTTCCGTTTCAATCCTTATTTTCCTGGATGAAGTTCTTCAAGGAGGTGTCAGCGTGAGCGAAGGCGATTTTTTTGAAAGTTTCAATCCTTATTTTCCTGGATGAAGTTCTTCAAGATTGCGGCATGACATGATGCATACCCCCCCGAATGTTTCAATCCTTATTTTCCTGGATGAAGTTCTTCAAGGATATCTGCGAGCGTCAAACGGGACTAGTCCTTGAAGTTTCAATCCTTATTTTCCTGGATGAAGTTCTTCAAGGCCGGCAAAGTAATTATTGCCGTTCTTGCTGTTTTTGGTTTCAATCCTTATTTTCCTGGATGAAGTTCTTCAAGGGCCCATTGCTTCCCCCACGTCAGACTCGATTTTTGGTTTCAATCCTTATTTTCCTGGATGAAGTTCTTCAAGCGTTGTTCCATATGCACTTCCTGCGCTTGTTACCAGTTTCAATCCTTATTTTCCTGGATGAAGTTCTTCAAGTTGAACACCATATACACTCATAGGATGAGGAACTATAGTTTCAATCCTTATTTTCCTGGATGAAGTTCTTCAAGTCTTGTCTCGTGGTCATCGTCGCATTTCTTCTGATCTTGTTTCAATCCTTATTTTCCTGGATGAAGTTCTTCAAGGGCAACTGCCGCAGGAACATCTTATTCGTCGGTCAAGTTTCAATCCTTATTTTCCTGGATGAAGTTCTTCAAGGGAGTATACGGTCAGTTTTGTGAGGGACACAACATCAGTTTCAATCCTTATTTTCCTGGATGAAGTTCTTCAAGTGAGCTTGACCCCTTCCTGGGCCAGATCTATGCTAGTTTCAATCCTTATTTTCCTGGATGAAGTTCTTCAAGGGATACACGGCAACAGGTATAGCGACGTGGACCCAGTTTCAATCCTTATTTTCCTGGATGAAGTTCTTCAAGATCGTCATGTGCACCGTGCGGGAAGAGTTCCGCCTCCGGTTTCAATCCTTATTTTCCTGGATGAAGTTCTTCAAGGATGGTCTCCATGCTGGGGTGTGAGAGAGAGAAGGGTTTCAATCCTTATTTTCCTGGATGAAGTTCTTCAAGGTTGATCTCTCAGAGGTTGCCTCCCTTACATTATGGTAGTTTCAATCCTTATTTTCCTGGATGAAGTTCTTCAAGAGGACCAAGGCCTGCAGTAAAGATCCCCATTGTCACGAGTTTCAATCCTTATTTTCCTGGATGAAGTTCTTCAAGAGCAGGTGAAATTCGTCCATTTCAGGTATAACCGGCCCTGCGGCCCGAAATTCAGACCATAGTTTTCTTCGGGCAGAATTATCGGTCCCCTTATAAATACAAGAAAAAACCAAAAATTCTGATTCACTCTCCGGATAATATCACACCTGCAATATCATTCAACAATCGGATTTCATGATCAGTGAAACCGAAAGCCAAGTAGTAATATTCTCCTCAGGGATAATAGATTTAATCTCGAAGAACCCTCCTCAGACGCAGATATTCCGGTAACAGCAGTCTGCACATTTGTTCGGGTTCTTCCTGGTTTTCGGATAATATCCCTTCCCGATGATTTCGAGAACATTCAGGATCTCCTCTCTGGCATTCTCCTTGTCCTTTTCCCGGATTTCAATATCCACCAGCTTATAGTTGCTCCTTGTAAAACATACAAAACCCTTCTCAACCACTCGATCATAATTCTCTTCGATTAAAATCGCCTGGAGGAAAAGCTGTGACTTTGTCGTCTTAAACATTCTCTCTTTATATTGGGCGAATTTATACTCCAGTGGAGCCGCAGTCCCGTCATCAAGATACAAAACCTCGTCCAAAATTCCCTTGATATGAACTTCAGGCGAAGACAAAAACACATCGGTAAACTTCGCCTCCGCCCCGATCTTTTTCCGGATATAATTCCTGTTCGTCCGGGAAATCCTCTCATGAACCTCCCTTCCCGCCAAAACCTTAAAACGCAGTTCCTCGTGCTGCCTGATGTTGAGACAGTACATAAAATAGATAAACCTCGGACAGAATTCATACTCCAGCACATCGGAGATATTTATCATGGCGCCGGGGGACTCCATCCTAAAAGAACCTCGTAATTATCTCATCCGAAACATACTCTTTATCGAAAGCCTGTCCCATCAGGGTAATCTCATTAAACGTCCTCTTGTCCATCGGGAAGACGTAGACCGAATCGACATCCGGGTCGATCAGGCTCTCGATCTCCACGATCATCGAATCCATTGAAGTATGATTAATGTCCCCGAGAAAGACACTCTTTTGAACCCTGTATAACCCCGAATTTTTACAGACCCTGATGACCTTGTTTCTCACTTTATTCTCGACGATATCGTAGATCACCCATACAAGGGTCATTTCAAAACCTCGTTTTCAAACTTAAGCAGGTGGTTGGCAACCCTGTGGCACTCCATCTGGATGACATTCTTCTTCATCACGTTCCTTCCCTGGTACGGAATATCGCTCTCAAGACTCTGGTTGATCGCCGAGACCATTGCCTTTTTACCCTCTGCATTCAGGTAATAACCGCCGGGAATCTCGTCGAAATAATCTTCATGAACCATCTTTTTGGTGAACAGGTGAACAACGGGCACATCGATATAAATCCTGAATATCTCGATTATATCGAAGACAAAAGACATCTTGTTGTAATTGTCTACATGCAGGAAACCGGCATACGGATCGAGTCCAGCAATAATGCAGGCCTTCTCGGTCAGGGAATACAGCATCCCGTAACCGTAATTCAAGAGGCAGTTGAATTCATCCTTCGCCGGATTCCTGCTCCGGCCTGAAAATGTCCATCTCTCCGGCATGACCGCGCTCAGCATCTCGAAATATTTCTTCGAGCAGGAGCCTTCATAGCCCATTATGCTTCCCCTGATCTGATCCGGGCTTCCCGAAAGATCATCCACTTTTGCAGGAAACTGCTGCATGTAGCTTATCCCGTCATCGAAGAACTCCTTCATCTCCGGCCTGTTTTTCTTCAATTCCTTTATGAACCCAATCTGGTTCCCGATCTTCGTATTAACCCAGTCTTTCGAAAGATTCAGGCCGATCTTATTCCTTCCCGCTTCGATCTGAATTCTCCGGATAAGGTTGGTGCTGCCGAATTTGGAATGCCATACGCGGCCGTAAGGATTTCCGAATTTGTCAAGAAAAACGATATCGATATTTTTCGACAATGCAAGTTCAACGGCGTCCGAGGAAATTCCCGCCGAGTTAGTAATAAGAATCGTATTTACCTTCTCGGCAGAAATTTCGGAAGTTCCTTCTTTGTTTTTAATCAGGAAACAATTGTCTTTCTTTTTAATGAACGAGCCCCAGGTATTGATTACAAGATCCATGATCTGCCCCCTATTCAATCTTCATTTGTCATCTTTTTTCATCTCTTCAATCGTCCCGAATCCCCTGGAAACTGATTTGCCTATTCCAAGCCAGTCGGGGATCACGAAATTCGCATAAAATTTCCCTTTGAATCCCATGTGATTGACATTTTTAACCGAAATCTTCTCAGGAAAAACCGAAAGATCGCATTTGATCTGATCGGGTACGGTATAACCGAGGGTCTTTGACATCGAAAGGATGTTTCCGGTTAAAATACGTCTTAAAAATTCCGTTCTCTCCTCACTGTCCCGGAGCGCATAGAATTGTTTATAGTTGTTCTGGTTAAGCCCGATCCAGGGGGCAATAAACCTGTACGAGTGGAACTCAGGTGCAAGTCCGAATTTGCCCTTTTTAATTATAATTTCCCTTTCATTTACCTCGAAAACATTAACTCCGAGTCTGATGGTATCGGATTCATCGTAGATCTCCTTCAAAACATCGGCCCCCTCATTCAGACCGATAACCGTCGGAATATTATTGATGAACTTATACTGGATAAGCGGATACCTGTAGACGAATTTGTCCGCATTATGCTGGTGAAGAAGAATATATTCGTTAAATTTGGTTGCAAAAAACCCTCTTAGCTGCGAAGCGGAGCCCTTTATTGTTTTATCTGTGCCCAGCTTCAGGATAAAAATCTCAAGATCAATCATTTATGGAATCATCTTCCCGTTATAATATTGAATATTTATCGAGCTGATAAATACTTTGAGGCTGTCAATGATTCCGAAAACAATCTCTTTTCATTTTCAGAGGGCGATATGCAGCATTTGGTAAATATGTTAAATTAGCCTGCAACAGTTTCATTCTCCGTTCGAAAGGGATATATATTAGCATTTTTTTATTGATCAATTGTTAAATGATTGATGCTTTGAAAAAAGTGGGGGCTTATTCTCTTTCCGATCTCTCTCTCGACCCGGAAGAGTTTAATGATCAGCTCTCTCTTCTTATAGAAAATCCCAAGTCCTCTGAAAATTACAAAAAGGTCCTGAAGGTCGTAATAAACACCGATCGGGACCCGTATGTCTATGAAGGAGTCGAACTTGAAGATCTGTCTGTCGAAAAAAAGGAATCATATCTTTACAGGAAAGGAAGCGGGGCAAACGGCCCGGATTCTACTCCTACTTCGAGAATTACCGAACCTGAAAAGACGCTCAACACAAAATTCTTCGGGTGGTTCAAAAGTATTGATTCCGACGGTGTACATCCCATCAATACAGATGAGATCTCAGATCTCACAAAAATAAAGAATTGTCTTGAAGAAAACAAAGAAAAAATCACAGAAGAGGTAAAAGAAAAATATTCCGATCTGGAAAGCGGAACATCGGCGATAATTACTCTTGGAATCAGTAAAGACGGCAAAAAATACTATATCGGAGATCTTCCGGAGTTCAGGAAATCCCTGGTAAACTCTGCGGTAAAATCGTACTATAACAAACACGGCAAAAATTCGAATCAGCAGGATGCGGTCTGCTATGTATGCGGAGAGAGAAAAGAGGTCTATGGCTTTGTAAGCACCTATCCTTTCTATACTGTCAACAATATCGGGATGGTCTCAGGCGGATTCGATCAGTCCAAATCATGGAAGAATTATCCGGTCTGTCTCGGCTGCGCATTAACCCTTGAAGCCGGAAGAACGTTTATCAATGATAATTCGAAATTCAGGTTCTTCAATTTCAATTATTTCCTGATACCAAAACCCCTCCTTGAAAAAGATGCAGATGAGATCTACGAGACTTTCGGCGATTTCGGCAGCGAAGAATTTGAAAAATTCCGTTTGTCGCAGAACTACTCGAATCTTCTTGAGGTTACAAGGAAGGATGTATTGGAATTTCTCTCGAAAAAAGAGAACCACTTCAGCCTTGACATAATGATATACGAAGAGAACAACAGCGCCTTCAATATCATTATGTTTATCGAGGATGTCTTTCCCTCAAGACTCGGCAGAATGTTCGACGCAAAGAAACAGGTCGAAAAAATTCCTCTCTTCGAGAATACGGAATCGGTATTCAACGAAAAAAAGGAATTTGCCGGAAAAAGGGATCTTCTGTTTACATTTACAAATGTATGGCACTTCTTTGGAACTGATAACAACCAGGATACAAGCAAATACTTCCTGGAGATTACCCAAAAAATATTCCAGGACGAAAAGATCGATCCCAATTTCCTCTTTGCCGGATTTTTAAGAAGAATCCGGGTACAGTTTGCAAACAACAAATCTCTTGAAGAGACTCTTATGAGAAGTTTCCAGCTTCTGCTCTATTTAAACGAACTAAAACTTCTGAAAGGAGATTATGGTGTTAACATGATTGACGATGAAACGATTGAAAACCTGAAAAATATGAACGACAAGACGGATTCCGAAAAAGCGGATCTGTTGTTCGACAGCTTCCCGGACTTCTTCAATGACGACATAAAGAAAGCCGTCTTCCTTGAGGGAGTCCTCGCACAGAAACTTCTGAACATTCAGCGGCTTGAAAGAGGTGCAACACCCTTCAGGAGCAAGCTCCAGGGTCTTAAACTGGATGAAAAGCTTGTAAAGAGATTGTTGCCTGAAATGCAGAACAAACTAGATGAATACGGCAAAAACTATTACTCAAATCTCGAAGAAAAGATCTCCGCTCACATGGTCAAAGCAGGAGACGGTTGGAAGATGCCGAAAGACGAGATCAGCTATTACTTTGTACTTGGAATGAACCTGGTGAAGATATTCAAAAAACAGGGAGAACAGGAAATTACAGAAGAAGGTGAATTAAATGAGTGAAATAAAGAACAGGTCAGAAATTATCTTTATGTATGATATCAAGGATGCAAACCCCAACGGCGACCCCCTTGACGAGAACAAACCGAGAATCGATGAAGACACTATGACAAACCTTGTCACCGATGTAAGGTTGAAGAGAACAATCCGGGATTACCTCAGTGATTTTAAAGGCGAGAACGTCTTCATCAAAGAGACCAGAAAAGACAACGGCGACCTTAACAGTAAGGACGAAAGATTAGCCGAATTAAAGCTGAATTCTGCCGACGAACTTATTGACAGCTGCGTAGACATCAGATTATTTGGAGCAACCACGGCGATCAAGAAGAACACAATCACGTTTACAGGTCCCGTTCAGTTCAGAATTGGAAGATCGATCCACCCCGTCCAGTTGAAATATCTCAAAGGAACAACAGTCATGCCGTCGGAAAAGGGCAAAAAGCAGGGAACATTCACCGAGCAGTATATCCTCCCATATTCCCTGATAAACTTCTACGGCATCATCAACGAAAACGCCGCAAAGACCACCAGGATGACAGAAGAGGATGCGAAACTTCTGCTCGACGGCATGTGGAACGGGACGAAAAACCTCATCTCAAGATCGAAGGCCGGACAGGTCCCGAGATTCCTTCTAAAAGTAAATTACAAGGAAGACAATTACCATATCGGCGACATCAGCAACATGATTAAAGCCGAATCAGAAAAGCCCCTGGATGAAGTCAGGGATATAACAGACCTGAAGCTCGAAATCTGCGAACTTGCAGAAAACCTCTCTGCAAATAAAGACAAGATCCGCGATATTGAATACCAGGTGGACAGCAGGGTGATTCTTACAGAAAATAAAGAAGTTGTAAATCTCCCCGAGGTCCTTAAAAAATACGGTATAACTTCAACCGGGCTTTCACTGTGAGGTGAATGCCGGTGGATAAAATTCTGGCATTCGACATCTGGGGCGATTACGGTCATTTCAGGAAGATCTATACGACAACCTCCCCCCTGACCTATTCGGTTCCGACAAGGACTTCACTTACCGGAGTCATCGGAGCTATTGCCGGACTTGACAAAGAGAGCTACCTGTCCGTCTCCTCGAAAGAAGACGAAAAGATTGCTGTCGGCCTCAACAACGCGGTGAAAAAAGTCAGGCTGGCTGAAAACCTGATCAAGACCGCCGGCGGCTTCGGTGATATGAATGAAATTAAGGCAAGGACCCAGATCCGATTTGAATTATTGAAAGATCCGTCTTTCAGGGTTTACTTCACTCATTCGGACGACGAGTTATATACAAAAGTGAAATCCCTGTTATCGGATCATAAGTGCGTATATACCCCCTGCCTCGGCCTGAGCGAATTCATCGCAAATTTCAGTTATATCGGCGAATTTGAATACGAGCCGGTACGATCGGGAGATATTGCAGAGATCAGGACAGTAATCCCCGAATCAAAAGTAAAGATGGTTGATTTTCAGGACGACCTGGAATATATCTCGGAAAAGCAGCCCCTTGAAATGGACGAGGAGAGATGCGTCACAGAGTATGATAATGTTATATTCGAACGCCGTGCGCAACCGGTATCGGCAAGTGTTACCGAATTCTGCAGGTTAAGCAGCGGTGATAACATTGTCTTCCTCTGAACTTTTTTCTCATCCTGATAAAACACTCCGGGAACACCTGCATAACGTATCGGGGATTGCATTGTCCGGTCTCCGTAAAGAATCGCCTGATTTTAGTTCGATAGGACTGGACGGTGATATTCTTGAAATGCTGGTGAGACTCATCACCCTCTCCCACGATTTCGGTAAGAGCACGAAATATTTCCAGGACTATCTTAAAAACAGTATCAAAACAGGAAAGAAGGATAATAGTAAACTTACAAATCACGGGTTGATCTCGGCGGTATTCTGCTATTATGTAACCGGGAGAGAACTTGAAAAATATGACATCCGTGACGAAAATACAGCCCGTCTGGTTAAGTATCTCGCATATGAAACCGTGAAGAGACATCACGGTGATATCGGGAACTTTCAAACCGAGGTCCTGGATCTCAACGATGAGAAGAGGTCTATCGTGAAAATGCAGGCCGAATCGATAGATGTCGGGAGCGTAAAGGAAATTTATTCTGGAGATATTAATCCTGATTATATCGAATCGTTCTTTGAAAGCCCTGAAGAGATCGCTGAAAATATAATAAGCGAACAGAGAAAATTCAGGAGAAAACTCGAAAAATTATCGGAGATTCGTTATGCAATACTGGAGCAGTATCTGTTTTCCTTATTAATCTCCGCTGATAAATCGGACGCATCCGGTTTGGATATCACTCCCAAAAACATTATTCTTGAACCGGATCTTCCCGAGCATTATATTCAAAAAATCAAAGGCAAAACTCCGGACGGGCAGATTAACACAATCCGTGATGAAATTTTTCAGGATATCAATTCGAAGGCTGCAACTCTCGATCCGGCTAATAAGATCTATTCGATCAATGTCCCTACCGGCGGAGGCAAGACACTTGCCGCACTGGGTTTTGCATTGAAGCTGAGAGATAGAATCGGCAGAGAGAAGGGACGAAATTCAAGGATAATCTACTCACTGCCTTTTACCAGTATTATCGATCAGAATTTTTCGGTCTTCGAGGATGTCTACGAGGAGTATTACGGGAAAAAACCGTCCACAGACATCTTACTCAAGCACCATCACCTGGCCGAGCTTTTCTATAATACGGGAGACGATGAGGAATATTCAACATCCGAGAGCAAACTTCTGATTGAAGGCTGGAATTCCGAGATTGTCGTTACAACTTTCGTTCAGTTATTTCACTCTGTTTTTTCAAACAGGAACAGGTCGCTGATCAAATATCACAATATTGCAAATTCTATTATTCTTCTTGATGAGGTTCAGTCGATCCCCCCGAAGTACTGGCATATATTCAGGGAGTATCTTAAGGCTGTCTCGGAAGTTTTCAATATCTATTTTGTATTTATCACCGCAACACAGCCTTTAATTTTTTACCAGGACGGGGAAATTCTTGAATTGTGTTCAGGCCGTGACAAGTACTTCAGGGCCTTTAACAGAACGAAGGTAATTTATAATAAAGATCCTGTTTCTTTTGAAGATTTCAAAGATATTTGCGCAGAAGACCTTAGCAACAATCCAGATTCCGATTTCCTCTTTGTGATGAATACAAAGAATTCCGCCAGGGATCTGTATCTCTCAATTAAGGATTCTATAGAAGATGCAAAAGGAACGGAGTTTGTTTTCCTGTCAACCTATATAGTGCCATTTGAGAGAAAGAGAAGGATAGAAAAGATCCGGGAGCTTAAGGGTAAAAAAAGGCTTGTTGTCGTCAGCACACAGCTCATCGAGGCGGGAGTGGATATCGATCTTGATATCGTTTACAGGGATATAGGGCCCCTTGATTCCATCAACCAGGTGGCAGGGAGATGCAACAGGAATTCCTTAAAAGATGTAGGGATTGTAAAAATCTATTCGGTCTGTGACGAAAACGAAAGACCGTTCTCCAAATATATCTATGATGTCACCCTTCTTGATAAGACAAAAAAAGTTCTTGAAAGCTACGATGAAATAAGGGAGCCTGATTTTCTCGATATGAACAACAGGTACTTCGAATATCTTGCAGAGGCCGTAAGCAATGACGAGTCAAAGCAACTGCTGGAACATTTTTACGAACTCGATCTTGCCAGTTGCGGGGACAAGTTCAAATTGATCGATAAGGATTATCCTGAAGTCGATGTTTTTGTCTCCGCAGACGAGGAGGCTGAAAATCTCTGGAACCGGTACAGGGAGATTAAAGAGATTGAAAACCTCATCGACCGCCGGAATGAATTTTATAAGATTAAACCGGATTTCCTGAATTATGTGATCTCCGTTCCGCTGAAAGATAAGAATCATGTCGGTTATGATTCTGATTTGGATATGGGATTTGTTTCGTCAGGGGAGGTCGGGCAGAATTTGAAATACAATCATGAAACCGGTTACATCAGGCCGGAGAAGGATGGAGGAAGTCCGGGAACATATATGATATAACCGGGGGATTCCCTTTTTCGTATTCAATACCAGGTACCAATTATTTGATTGGAATACTATCCTGGTTCTACCCCCGGGGCAACTTCATCACCCTCAAACTTGCCCCCGACAACATCTTTATGCCCTATACCTCCCCATAGGTAGCTATGGCAACAACGATCCAACTTCGTCCGGAGACAAAAGCCCGCATCGACGGCCTGAAAATACACCCCCGGGAAAGTTATGACGAGACGCTCAACCGCCTCCTGGACGCGGTATACGATCCCGAGCCGTTGAGTGAAGAGACGTTGCAGCGGATAGAGGAAGGGATTGCAGACATCCGGGCCGGCCGGGGTCGCCCTCTCTCTGAAGTCGTCAAAGATCTGGGCCTTGAATGACCTGGGAAATAATCCTTACACCGGGAGCGGAACGCGATCTAAAACGACTCCCGAAAGTCGACGGAAAACGGATCGTAGACGAACTGACCGATCTCGCAAATGAACCCTACCCCAGGTCGTATGTCAAAAAACTAAAGGGACACAAGAGTATGCCCCTGTACTCTTACCGGGTAGGTCAGTACCGCATTATCATGACCATCGAGGACAACGTTATGGTTCTCTTCATCATCGAAATCGGCGGTCGTGGCAAAATATACCGGAAATATTGATCGGGATCATACCCCTGGTGACTTTGTGGTTCCCTTCACTTTGAGCTATCTGGAAATTCCGGATAACTCCCTCTGCCGGAAATTTCAAAACACCTTCACGTTTTTATCATCTCACCCCTTCCTCTCAAATCCTCCTTCAATATCCTCCCGAAACACCCTTCACAAACACTCATCTTCAATTCCTTCGAAGAAAAAACAGCCTTCCCCTTACCGCACAGATCACACTTCCCGAGATCCTTATTCACTCTCTCAAAATCCCGGTGGTCGAGAACACCCGGAAGAGGAAAAGTCGAACCCCTCACATTCGCAGCCTTGCGGAAGTTCGCAGCAGTTTGCAGCACGTCTCCGCAAACTAAAGAATCATTATAACCACACGCGTTTTCATTTTCTAAAATATCTCTACGTTTTTGATCTATGTTTGCAGCAGATCCCGGCGTACACACACAACACGATAAGGATAAATCCTTACGATCATCTTCCTGTGCCCCGGTATTTTTCCGCAAACAACTATTTGCGGAGTGAAGATCTCCATCATCTGCAAAACATTCAGTAAAAGAACCGTCATCCTCCTCTTTTTTACTTTGCAGCACGCTGCTGCAAACCGACTGCAAAGTTGCTGCAAAGCTGCAAACACAATCCGACTCCGACCCCGGACCGCCGTCGTCACCAGGCCCGTCGCTGTCATCACCATTGCCTCCTCCCTCCTCGTCGAGCCAGACGGCATTCCCGGAATTCCATTCACGGTAGATCTCGTAATTAAACGAATACCGGCTCTCCCGCTGCCGGAGCATGAACCCGTCGACCTCCTGTGAAACCGTCGCGTCGATAAAGCTGATTGCAGGACATTTTTCCAGGAGGCCGGAATACGAACACCCCCTGCTCAGGTAGCCGTGAAATATCCTCCTCGCCTGGTGATACGAGATCCCCATGACATCCTGGAACATTTTAATCGTAACAGTCTCCCAACCCATTTTGCAGATGACATCCAGGGCGTCCGCCTCGTTCTTCGTAAGTTTCGTCTCCTGGCTTCCCGAATCCCCGTTGATCGCCGCATAGATCTTCGCAGCCGCTTCGAAGTCATCAACCGTCGCCCGTATCGCGGTGAGATCTTCTATCGGATTGTCGTCCTCGTCCACCGGCGTGAACCTCTCTCTCTGTTCTTTGAAAAGAAGAGCATGACACTTGACGAGATCGAAAAAGATCGCCGGGTTCCTCCTGTTTGCGGCTGACGAAAACTGCACCCTCTCCGCGAACGGAATCGAGACATAAGTCGTCTCCTCCTTCAGCATCGCCCAGATACAGCGGCATACGTCGGTTTCGGCCGGCTCCCCGAGGATTATTTTTTCCTGTGCCTCGCATCTTTTAAGGTTATCGAGCACCCTATGGTCCTGTTCCGATGTGTCGTCGATCCAGACCGTGAGCATCCGGTTCAGCACCTGGTCGTCGCCGATGGACTCGACCTTCGCCACCCACCAGATGCACCGCTCGGGGATATTATAGATCCTGAGCTGCCTGTCGGTAGTAAGCGTCTGGTACTCGATCTTTTCACGGAAGTTGGTCGTTGCGGACTTCAGGATCTCGCAGATATCTTCGGAGAGGTGGGCGTCGTCGAAGAGGAAAACGGTCTCCGGTTTGAGGTCCCGGTTATAGTAGAGAGCCTTGTCGCTCACCTTCCCCCTGAGCCTGTAGTCTTCGGGAACGAGGTTCATCATGGCCCTGCAAGCAACGGATTTTCCTTTCCCGGACTTCCCGGATACGAATACATGGAGACCGTTTGTGTTCATGACCGACTGGGAGGCGATCGACATTACCAGGCATTCGGCCAGTGTTTCGTCGCCGACATGGAATTTCGAGAAGGTGTCAAGCATGAATTTAACGGGGTCTCCGGTTTTGAGGATCCCGGCGGCCTTCTCCCTCGTCTTTTCGGAAAACGAAGATCCCCCGCGACGAACGGCCCTTTCGGTTTTGCCTGTACTTTCGTTTTGTCGTCCGGCTTTTCTCTCCTTTCGGCCTGATTTGATCTCGTACATCGCCCGGAGTTCGCTCCACCTCTGCTTCCCGCCGCCGCAGGAATTGTGGTGGCATCCGGCGTAGATCGCACCGTTTGAAAACTGGATGGCGAACGCCCCGTCCGAATGCGCCGAAGAGAACGGGCATTCTTCGAGGACGAATAGTGTTCCGCCCTGCCAGGGTCTTTCGTTCGCGACACTGATCCCGTGATCGGAGAGCCATTCGGAGAGGTCGATCTTTTTGTCACAGCTCTTTGCCTGCGGTTTTTCCTCGTCTTTCGGGAGGAGGTTGGCAAGTTTTTGAAGAGTTTCGAAAGCAACAGTCTCTGTCTCATCCGGCAAATCGATTATTTTCGCCATCCTGTGCGGGCGATCGGGCGTGTCGTCGCCCTTCCGTGATTTTGTTCCGTAAAGTTTCCAGATCCGGGCCGCGTTGTAGTTCGCCGTATCGACGGTGACGGCTGCATCGGAGAAGAGGGCGTCGAGAGTTGCGAGACATTCTTTGACCAGATCAGTCGCTTCGTCATCGTTGGGGAGGTCGACTGCATATAGTATATGCGCACCGTTGCCGGAGTCGGCGAGGACGGGGCGGGGGAAGCCGAAAATTTCCAAAAACCCGGAGATCTTTTTTGCTTTGGCTAACGCGGCCTCGTGTTCTTCGTCGGTGGATGAAACTCCGCTCGGTCTGACGGGGTCGAGATCGACGGGGAGCCATCGCCGGCGGATTATATCCGCATCTGCTGTCGTCGAGTCTTTTCGCCCGAGATTCGTCTTGACCCTGTTTGCCCTCCGGGAGAGAAGGGCGGGATTGATTTCGTTGAGGGTTACATAAACGCCCTGCACATCGGAGAGGCGGGAGATCTTTTCGGCTTTCTCAGCGAGGGTTTCGTAATCGTCGAAGTACCCGCTGTGAATATTGTAATCGCCGAGGGCCCGGAGTTCGACGACTTCCCCGCCGGGGAAGAGAGTGGCGAGAGCCTTTCTGATCTCTTCGGTCATTCTCTTTCCTCCGTTGAATCCTGTTCAAGAGGAAAGAGCGGTGCTGATGGCGTCTCTCCCTTTGCGGTCGAGAACAGATTTATCCTGTAGTTGTGACCGCTTGTCCTGTTGATCCTGATCTCGGCGATCGTGTCTTTGAGTTCGCGAATCTCCTTTGCGAGTGCCTGCGGGATAAGATATAGGGGGACGGGGACGGCCGATTTGCTTATCTGCCTGGAGGTAGATTTTCTGTCGGCAGTTCTCATACGGCATGTGTGGGTGCACATTTTGTTTAGGGGGCTGCCGTATTCTTTTCCGTACAGAGGGCAGCAGCACATTACGGTTTTTCGTTGGTTTTCTTTTTTCATTTTAATCATCGGGTACGATTTTGGCACCTGTTTAGGTTTGGGAAGGATGTTGTTATAAAAGTAAATCGGAATTTTGGGAGAGAATTGAAATTCGGATTTAATTGTGGGATTTTTTTTGAATTTTTCAGGAATTTATTTGGGCATAAGCCCCTTC
>NZ_AXDV01000012.1 GCF_000784355.1 Methanolacinia paynteri
GCACGAGTAAAAGACTCGTTTGATAGACTTGGGATGTACGCACGAAGGCAACGACGTGTTCAGTCCACAAGCACTAACGCCCGATAATTCAGCAATTGGCTAATACCGCTGAAATCCAGACGAAATCCTTATGTGCACACACTATACAGTCAGATATTTATGATGAGGGTCAATTTGATCTTTATCAGGTGCAAACGCCCGGTTCATGACCGGAGTCTGACGTTTGCGGCCATAGCGGTGGTGTCACACCCGGACCCGTTTCGAACCCGGAAGTTAAGACCACCCACGCAGGATGCTGTACTGAGATACGCGAGTTCTCGGGAACCATCCCCCGCTGCAATCCCGGTGATGGATTGTGAACTGTTCTTACGTGAAATTTTGGAGAATACCAGTAGGTATGATTGTTTTATTGTGACTTTTGATTGAATACCAACAGGTATGGTTCTTTTGTTGTGACTTTTTTTCTGTGAGCGTGAGCTTTGTTTTTTAATAATAGAGAAGGGAAGGGGCACATCCCCCTCCCTTCAACCTTCCCCCTGATCGCGATAGGTCGCCGTCGGAAAAGTTAAATTCTCCCCGGCCGAGGCTACCCGAACGGGTAACGTCCAGGCCGGGTTATCATCATTGCGAAAGTTCGCGAAGCGAACTGAGCATGGGGTTGCCCCGAAGGGGCTTAGACCTTCCCGACTAAATGAAAATAATAGACAATCAAACCCGATTCTTCTTCGGATCCTGATCTGGAAAATCCGTTTCTCTCTAAGACTTTTATTGAAGGATAATTCTCAGGTTCTGTTTTGGCAACAACAGCCTCCTTAAAACCAGATTCTTTGTACCATTTAAGGAGTGCTTCTACTGCTTCCGTAGTATAACCCTGATTTTCGTATTGTTTTAGAACTGAATAACCCAGTTCAAAATCCCCGTTCTCATGGACGATAAACCCCCCGCTTCCTATTAATATCCGGTTTTCTTTATCTGAATTGCTAACCCAGTAAAAGCTATATAATTTTTTTTCTTTAAGGAGGGCCTGGAAAGTCAGGTTCACATCGGTTGTAACAGATTCATGCGGCCAGTTTTCAGGTATAAAAATACCTGACAGGGCATCTGGGAGTTTCCCATCATTTATTTCGTAATTTATTATATCTTCAGTAACAGGAATCAGGATTAATCTTTTAGTTTGTATTATCTTGAGTATCATAATTCTGGAAAATTGTTTGTTTTTATAGATATTAGACGATGCTTATTCCGTAATTAGTTTCATGATTCATATTCGGTCCAGTAAGATAATTAAAAATTATTTTCATATCTTTGGATAAAATTTATATTGTTATATTGAGCATTGCATTGCTATGACTGTTAGAATTCATGAGCAGAAAAAATTAAAAGAATCTGCCATTGAATTATTCAGCCACTACACCGATATCGAGATTTTAAAAAGCGAACTTGAATCTCTCGGTTTTCTGGAAAGAGTTGAAAAACCAACACTTGTTGTAATGGAAAATCCTGATCTTGAATTATATGTCCAGATTGAACTAATCCCGGAAAATAATGTTAAAGGATATGATATATTAACTTTTGAAGAAATCGAGGAGGCTCTCAGGTAAATCCTGATTCCTGTTTGATCTTTCCTCGTATGAGAATTATTGCAATATTTACAAGACAAATAAATGCAAGAATTAAAAAGATTAGATCTGTACTTTTTAGCAGGAGATCGGGAGTATAACTGCCTGATGTCGATTCTCCTGTAATTCCGGTCATTATGGCTGCTGCAATACCTATACTGACAAGATTTCCGGTCTGCTCAAAAGTGTTAGCTATTCCTGAAGCATTTCCGTGATCTTCCTGTTTAACGGAACTCATAATTGCGTTTTTATTAGGGGCTGAGAACATAGCGAAACCTGCTCCTGTTATGGCCGCCGCAACTGAGATCACCAAAATTGATGTGTCCTGATCTATATGTGAATACAATAAGAGGATTATAAAAATTAAAGAGACTCCGGCCGAGGATATATATTTTGGATCGATTTTATCCGATAATTTTCCGGTAACCGGAGACATCACACCCTGGATAATTGATATCGGCAGGATCACCAGTGCAGCATCGAATGATCCCAGACCTCTTCCTGCCTCCAGGTATGTACTTAGTAAGTAACTGATTGCACCGATGCCTGAATAATACAAAATATCGGATAATATTGCAAGTGAGAAGATCTTGTTGTTTCTGAATAAGGAAATCTTAAATAATGGATATTTGCTCCTTTTTTCATGAATAACGAGAAAGATGGAGAGTAATATGCCTGTGATAATCAGGTATGTGGAGTTCGTTGAAGGAATTAGTGAAAGGCCGGCTGTGAGCATGACAATCCCAGGGGCGAAGAGAGCAATCCCTTTCAGGTCAAACTTCTGTTTATCACCGGAAGTTGTTCCTGTTCCGGATTTTGAGAGGATATAACCGCAGATTCCTGTAATAATGGTCATTGGAACTGTAAACAGAAACGGGGCTCTCCAGCTGAAGAGATCAATCAGCACTCCTCCTCCCAGAAGACCTGCAATATATCCCATATATCCTGAAAAAAGAAAAAGGCCGAAGGATTCTCCTCTCTTTTCAGGACTCCATCTGCGGGAGAGCAGAACGAGTGATGAAGCCATTATCATACCGTCGCCGATTCCCTGGGTGAATCTGAAGAATATCAGTCCCGTTCCTCCCAGGTCGGACGGAAATACTGCGCACAGGAAGGACGATAAGGCAAAGAAGAATCCCCCGATGCACAGGATCTTTTCATGTCCGATTAAATCGCCTAATTTCGCAGCAGGGAGAAGGAATATCACCGTTCCGATAAGATGTGCCTGTATTATGAATCCTGATACATAAGGCTGAAAATTATACAGGACTGTAATCACCGGGATGGCAAGGGTCATGGAGGATATCATGAAATATATTGCAAATATTCCTGTCCCTGTAGCAAACGATGTAAATCCTGCTCCTGAGATGAATTGCCGTCTGTCAGTCACTGAATAATCTATGATTATCCTGAATGTATTATTTTCTAATCATATCTTAGGTAATCAGGGATTGAGTGCCATTTAAAGAATTAACCGGAGTGCCAGATTAAAATCAAAATTGCAAAACCGGAAGGGATCTGTTATATTGTTGAAATATAATTTCCTCACTTGCATGAGATATGAAATAAATTTTATCGAAACTCTTAATTTTTCAAACATTTATCACTATTTTTATATGTTTTTCAGGTGGATATATAGACCGGTATGAATACTTCTCATATTGTTTTTGTTGGACACCACAAGGAGCGGTTGATGGATTCCATCAAGATGCTTTCAAATTATCCTGTGGGGAGGATAATTCTGGTGGTGGGGGAACAGTTATCCTCCGGTGAAAGGAGGTCGAGAGCTCTTGCAGAAGAGATGATGGATGAACTTGGACAGATCTTCGAAGTTGAAATTGTTGCAATTGACAAAAAAGACATAACAAGAAGTTCCGTCCAGATTGTCAATTTAATTCGCTCCGAAATGGACTGTGGAAATGATGTTATAGTCAATATCAGCGGTTCACTGAGGACATTTGCTGTCTCTGGCTATATAGCCGGATCGATAACCGGATGCAAAGTTATAACCTCAATACCTCAGTACGATGAATCAGGAGAGGAAACCGGCGTAGAGGAGATCGTCGAAATTCCTACCCTGCCCGTATGTTTCCTGCGGGATGAGCAGATGAAGATCGTTGCAGCAGTCGAGGGTGGTGTTAACTCCCTTGATGAACTGATTATAAGACTGAATCCGTCAATTATCAAATATTCTGATGATTTTTATAAAGAAAGAAGCAGGGTCAGCCACCACCTTAAAGTCCTTGAAGACAACGGGTTCATCGTTAAGAAAAGAAACGGCAGGCAGATCAATGTGACATTGTCGGAATTGGGAAATATAATGTGCAATATCTGTTCCTGACTCAGGCGGAGTCCATCATGGAAATATAAACCGATATCTTTTATTTAGATAGTGATCAATAATTATAGGCGATTTGCCAAGGTGGCGGAGTGGCCACGCGGCTGACTGCAGATCAGCTACACCCCAGTTCAAGTCTGGGCCTTGGCTTAGCGAAGAACCTTCACAGAAGGTTTGAGCTTGCAGGAAATTTTCACAGAAAATTTCCGATGCGAAATTTCACGCAAGTGAATGAGCAATAAATTTGCGGCCATAGCGGTGGTGTCACACCCGGACCCGTTTCGAACCCGGAAGTTAAGACCACCCACGTAGGATGCTGTACTGAGATACGCGAGTTCTCGGGAACCATCTCTCGCTGCAATTCCCGGTGACGGGAGCCTGTTTTGAAAAAATTTGATTGAATAGCGTGAAGTATTGTCTATTATGACTTTTTTCTTTGGGCGTGAGCTTTTTTTATTTAATATCAGAGAAGGGATGGGGAGAAGAGCAAAGTTCCGCGCTGACATGTCATGAAAGCGCATGCCATTGTGCCAGATCATGCTCGCGGAGTGAACGCGCAAGAGTTGTCATTAAGTGTTATTGGATGTCCGGAGACCCTGACGATCTGCTGAATTGAGAAATTATATTTAGGAAATTCGTATTTCGTCCGTTTTTGTGCAGAAAGCTCCAAATATTTTAATATCTGGTGATTGATATCATGAGTAAATGTATGGGACATACCGTTATCCCTGCGCAATAGAAGAGGAATCCGTTTCAGTAGAGGTTACCGAAGAGAACGGATTATTCATATACCGCAGAATATGCGGTGACGATACCCGGGAACTCGTTATTTCCCCCAGGGACGGGGAATTGATAATCAACCCTGTTGAGCCTGTAAATCTCCCCAAGAATATTACACGTTTTCTTGAGATAGAGTTCGATAAGATCGTAATGTCCCCCGAGTCAGAGGATACTTATTACCTAACTTTTCCGGTAGAGATCGGTGTCTTCCTGAAGTCAGGAAAAAGTGTCTCCCTGCTTGATGTATTCTCCCAGGCTGCGAGTAAATATTCTCTGTACGGGTCTCCGAAGGAGGGCGTCGTTGTAAGATGGCATAAAAGTGTGGTCCACAGGAAGATGCCGGAGATCGACAACCTCAGGGAAGGCGTCATGTCCCTTAAGATAGTAAATCCCGAAAAGGAGATTGTCGAACTGTCAATAGGCATATTCGACAGTTACGGGATGAAGATCTTCTACAACGACTGGTATGTCACCATGTCGGCCGAGATCAAGGTTTTACCGAAAGACGAAGCGGAGACAAAATTCTTCAACGCTCCTATCGTTGCAGGCACAGACAAGACGATAGAACTCTATTACGGCAGGGAAATTCCCGTTGTCGGCAAATTCTATAAGATGAACTGGGGGTACCAGTAGTGGTGGATATCGTAAATGTATTCCTGAACACGCCTGTCGGCACTGATAACCTCTATGTCATTGATGTCATCTATTTTGTCATAATAATAATTGCAACCTTTATTCTGGCTGCTTTTATCTCCAAGAAGATCAAGAAGGGCCTCTCGGGATGGATGCCGGTCAATGACCGCGAGATGACCTCGAAAATCGTATACTTCTCGATTGTGGCCATCGGAATTCTCGTTGCACTCCCGCACCTGCACGTCGAACTCTCAGGACTCCTGATTGCCGGAGGATTCTTAAGTATAATCATAGGTCTTGCGGGGCAGACGGTTATCGCGAATTTCTTCTCCGGCCTCATTCTCTTCTTCGAACAGCCCATTAAGATCGGCGACAATATCGGTGTGGGTGATACTCTCGGAACAGTTGAGGATATCAGGATTCTCTCCACCATTATCAAAACCTATGACGGAATTTATACAAGAATACCTAACCAGACACTCTTCACCTCGAATATCACGAATTATGTCGCACACGTTGCAAGAAGATTTGAATATTCAGTCGGGATCAGGTATTCTGACGATGCAGACAGGGCAATCGAGGTCATATGGGAAGTAATAAACAAGCACCCGTTCGCACTGAAAAATCCCTCTCCTTCCATATACGTCGATGAACTCGGGGACAACGCAGTTGTCCTGATCGTCAGGATCTGGGCACCTTCCTCCGAATGGTGGGATGTCAGGACCGAACTACTGTGGAAGATTAAAATTGCTCTTGAAGAAAACGGAATCCAGATCCCGTTCCCGCAGAGGACGCTATGGTTCCCTGAGGGAACCGGCCATGAAGAATCTGCTGACAGCATTAACTAGGCAATCCTTCATTTTTCATTATTTTTGCCTGAAAAGATGCAAATTTTTAGTGCCGCAAGAAGCACCTTTATTTATTTTTGCGCATATGTGTAATATATACAATTCAACAGGTGACAAAGAATGCCAGGTTTTAACGGAGCCGGACCCTGTGGAACGGGTTCTATGACAGGATGGAGACGCGGAAACTGTGTTCCTGCGGATTCCCAAATGTCTGAAGATGAAAAGAAAGTACTAAACGAAGGAGATTTGAATTCGGCAGGCAATTCTGAAAATCTTTCTGCAGGATTCTCTGGTGTCGGCAGAGGCGGAGTGCCCTGCGGATGCGGAGCTGGCTTTTGCGGCGGATACGGCCGGGGAAGAAGTCAGGCGCAGGGAAGAAGAACATTCGGCGGACGCAGAAACGGGCGCCGCGGATTTTAATTTAAGGAGTTTTAATATGAAAGTAGCAGTTGCAATGGAAGGAGACAATGTTTCCGCACATTTCGGGCATTGTGTATCGTATGCAATATTCAATGTCAACGGTAAGGATATAGCAAGGGAAGAGGATCTAATGAGTCCGGGTCACGAACCGGGACGCCTCCCGGCATTTTTGAGCGAACACAATGTCGATTTCGTGATCGCCGGCGGGATGGGCCCCCGTGCAGTGGATCTCTTCTGCAGTTACGGGATCGAGGTAATCCTCGGTGTTTCCGGAAGTATCGATTCGGCCGTATCCGAGTTTGCAAACGGCAACCTCGTTTCAGGCCAGAGCATGTGTCATCATGACGGCAGTGAATGCGACGGCTCGCATGGAGAACATTAATTTTTGATCTTTCGGTGTTGATGAGCCATGAAGATTTGTGTAACATCTAAGGGAGCAGGAACAGACTCACTCGTTGAAGAAAGATTTGGGAGAGCTCCGTATTTCGTATTCGTCGATTCCGGGTCCGGAAAGTCCGACACGATCGAAAATCCCCTGCTGAATGAGAGCGGAGGTGTCGGACCGAGGATCGTCCAGCTGATCATCAAAGAGGGTGCAGATGTGGTGATCACCGGACAGCTTGGCGGAAATGCAACCACCACTCTTCAGGCTTCGGGTGTGAAGGTATTTTCATACGGCGATAACGGAACAGTGGCCGATGCGGTCGCAAAGTTCGAGGAAGGCAAACTCAGGCAGATGATCTGAATCCTGTCCTGAAGGGATGAAGAGATGAAGATCGTTGTTGCGAGCGGAAAAGGCGGAACCGGGAAGAGTACGGTTGCAGCCAATCTTGCATATTCCCTTCTTGATCGGCATCCGGTGACACTTGTCGACTGTGACGTTGAGGTGCCAAACCTTCACCTCTTCTTCGATTCGGAACCTGAAACAAGAGATGTCTTTACCACAATTCCGAAAGTTGATACGGATCTATGCACTCTCTGCGGGGACTGCGGGAATTTCTGTCGTTACGGTGCAATTGCAGTACTAAAGGATCGGGTGCTTATCTTCGAGAAGATGTGTCATGCATGCGGCGGGTGCATGATCGTCTGTCCGGAAAAAGCCATATCAGAGACTCCTTATCCGATAGGCCTGGTGGAAGACTCAAATCCACTTTCGGGCTTAAGGCTTATCAGCGGATTTTTGAAAGAGGGAGAGGTTCTTGCACCCCGGATAATCAGGAGTGCAAAAGAGATGGCGGAAGATGACGAAATTGTCATAATCGATTCGTCTCCGGGAATTGCATGTCCTGTAATCGAAGCGATGGAAGATACGGACTTCTGCATACTCGTAACCGAATCGACTCCGTTCGGCCTCCACGATCTCGATCTTGCCGTGGGCGTGACAAAGAACCTGGGCCTGAATACCGGGGTAGTGATAAACCGCAGCGACGGTTCCGATGAGGAGGTTCGCGATTACTGCGCGGAGGCTGACATTCCTGTTCTAATGACGATCCCGTTCGATAAAGAGATCGCATCCGTGCAGAACAAAGGCGGACTGATCAGCGAAAGGATGCCCGGCTGGAAGGAACAGTTTGCCTGCATGTACGACGAATGCCTCAGGATCGGCGGGGTAGGAATATGAAGAAAATTGCAGTAGTAAGCGGAAAGGGTGGGACCGGCAAGACGATGGTTACTGCCGGCCTTGCAGAAATCGTCAAATCGGATCTCTCTCTTGCCGACTGCGATGTCGAGGCCTCGAATTTCAAACTCCTTTATCCCGGAGAGCTTCTGTCCGCAGAGGATTTCCACGGGCTGGATGTTTCTGTTATCGACACCGAAAAATGCGTCCAGTGCGGCGCATGTCTTGAAAACTGCCGCTTTGATGCAGTGGAGATAACAGACGGCCTGTATTCGGTAAGGACTCTTCGCTGCGAAGGGTGCGGGGTCTGTGATTATCTCTGCCCTTCCGGGGCGATCTCCATGAAGAAGCGTCTGTCAGGTGAGATCTTCTGCTCGGCTACAGAGGCAGGCCCACTCGCGCATGCACGTCTGGACCCGGGTTCGGGAAACTCCGGGCTCCTGGTAAATGAGGTGAAGAAACGTGCTGCCAGGTGGGCGAACATCAGCGAATTGCTTTTGATCGACGGCCCCCCGGGGACTGGCTGCCCTTTGATTTCAACAGTCAGCGGTATGGATGCGGTTCTTGCAGTAACCGAACCAAGTATCTCTGGATTATCCGATCTCTCAAGGCTGGTCGGAGTATGCAAAGGATTCAGGCTCAGGATATTCGTTGTCATCAACAGGTATGATCTTGAAGAGTCGGTTACCCGTGAGATCGAGGAATTCTGTCGTTCGGAAGGCCTCACCGTTGTCGGGAAGATCCCGTTCGACCCTTCCGTTATTGCCGCTGTCAGGAGAAATATGCCTGTTACCCGAATAGACTGCCCCGCATCCGAAGCCATAAAAAAGATCCGTGATAACCTTTCTAAGGAGCTCGATGTGGCATGAACGATGAGGAACAAACCCCGAATTCAAACGGAGCCGGATGCCGGCGCAGAGGGCGCGGGCGGCCGAGAGTTCCGAGAACTATCTGCGGAGATACGGGCAATTTTCACTGCTACGGTCCGCTCTGCCGGAGATGCGAGGGGGAGGAGATGGTAGTAACTCTTTACCCGGAGGAGATCGGGATCATCAGGCTGATTGATCTCATGGGCTACGACCAGGAGTCCGCCGCAAAGGAGATCGGGGTCTCAAGAAAGACTCTGTGGCGCGACCTGCATGAAACAAGAAGAAAGATCGCGGATGCGCTGGTTAACGGCAAGATGATCCGTGTCGTGGGATGCCGGAGAGAGATGGAGGGCGAATGCCCTGAAAATAATATCCCGCAGGATGAGGAGAAAGATCTCTCCTAATCCTCATCAGCTGCAACCAGAACAATATTCTTTTCAAACTATCCCGCAATCTTCGACTTTTCTTTCCTGATCTCATCCAGCTTTTCCATGCTGATACCTTCGATCTCTGCAATCCTGGAAATTGTTTCAAGAAGGTCTGCAAGCTCCTCCGCATCTTCCGATTCTATATACTCGTTTGACTCTTCGAGGAGTTTCATCTGGAGAAACGGAAGAAATTCATCGTCGGGAAGACTCTCGTAGTTGCATACTTCACCTCTCGAGGTTATTATCTCCGGTATTCTGTCCCTGACGGCCTTGTTGTAGATCTTCATAAATACTGCCTTAAGGTGTGATAATCAGGAAGCCTGTTTAAAAGTTTCCTTCCGTACTGGAAGAGAACAGCAGTTGTTTCCTGAGCCGGTGCCGGAGAAATGAAAAAGGACGGATCTTGTTTAATCTCCTTTCGTTATAATAGATCCGGGGTGAGAATAAATGATTTATTCTGGAAAACGGAACAGTCCCTTAGGGATATGTATCACGAATCTCGCCCCTTCGCCGTAGCGGCCGTTCTCTTCGATCGACATGCCTGTAATCGAGAGAATCTCTCCTGACAGGAACAGGCCGAGTCCCGTGTTCTGGTAATGTTCCCTCCTGAATATTTTCTCCTTGAATTCACCGGGCACCCCGACACCGTCATCTTCGCACACGAGGTCGAGACCATCCTCCGATCTCGTGAAATAAAATTTAATTGTCGTTATCTTTTCCCCGTGCTTAACCGCATTATCAAAGAGATTGTAGATCACCTTCCCGAACAGCGGATCGGCATATACCTCCAGGTTGTCGGTCTCGTTGACAAGTTGTATCGACCGGAATCCTGAATTCCTGTAGTTACTATCTATTATCCTGCCGACATTGTACCATTCCGGCGACTGCTCGCCGAGATCCTTGTAGTCCTTCGTGAAAAGAATAAGTCTCTTTATCGTCTCTATTGCACCCGCGACCCTTTCGCACTTGTCGCCAACTTCCGTTTCTTTTGCAATCTGCCCGTCCATCTCCAGGATATCCATATACCCCTGTGCAACTGTAATCTGGTTCAGGATGTCGTGCCGCGTTATGCTCCCGAGCAGGTTGAGTTTTTTATTCACCTCTCTTAATGCAGCCTTGGCTTTCTTCTTGTCCGTAATATCCAGCGACATATTCGCAATATGTACAGGTTCACCCGTTTCAGGATCATTGATGGTGAACACCATTGCATGGACATCGATCAGATCACCCGTTCTTCTGTTAAGGTACTGGAGTTCACCTTCCCATAGTCCTTTTTCGGTCAATGCCGGCATAATTTCTGGATCCAGTTTATCTTTCAGGGAATCTGGAATGAAGTCTGTCCAAAGATATCCGTCGATCTCGTCTACACCGACTCCCAGCATCTTTGCTCCGGCCTCGTTGATGAAGTTAATAACCCCTTTCGGGTCTGCCAGGGCTATCATCTCTCCCGAGTGCCTGACGACAGACGCGAGTTTCCTAATCTCTTCGTCTTTCTCTTTCGCCTTTGTGATGTCGAGCCCCATCCCAAGGATATACGGGGTTCCGTCGATTATTTCCCTGTTTGCCGAGAAGAAGAAGGGAATTCTCCTTCCGTCTTTGGTGACTATGACCGCCTCTACATCCGAGTACCCCTTTGAAAAAGCCGTTTCTATGGATTCGGACGACTGGTCCTTATAATCGTCCCCTATAAACTCGAGCGGTTTCATCTTCCGGACCTCTTCTGCCGAGTAACCGGTTATTGTTTCAAGGTTTTTGTTCCACCTGACGAATCTGCCGTTTTCATCGAACATATAGAACATATAAAACATTCCCGGAAGGCTGTCGATTATATATTCCACATTGGCTTTTTCCCTGGCGAGGGCTTCTTCTACCTCTTTTATGTGGGTAAAATCTGAAGCACATTCTACAGCACCAATGATTTTGCTGTTTTTATCGTATATCGGAGAAGCGCTTACCCTGTAATAGAGTGTTTTCTCCCTGATTTTAAACGGGGCAACATCGGCTGCTATCACATTGCCGGTCTTTATAATTTCCTCGTATTCCCATTTTTTCATCAGTTCATCAGATTCTGTTATCAGGTCGATGAGCATAGGGCGGCGCTTTCCGTAGAACGGTATTGCATACTCGTGATCTCCTTTTCCAAGTATGTCCTGTGCAGGAATGCCGGTCAGCTCCTCCATCGCCAGATTCCAGGCGATCACCCTGCCGTCGAGATCAATTGCAAAGGTCGGCTCAGGTATATTGGAAATAATTCCCGAAGACTGGATCTTGTATAATCTGAACTCCTCTTCGAGTTCCTTTCTTCCGGTGATGTCGTAGAACATCCCGAAACTCCCCCAAATGTTCCCGGAAGCGTCTTTTATCCGGGTCATTGTGAGATCTACAACAATCAGGCTGCCATCCTTTTTTTTGTAGGTCCACTCGCGTCTTTCAGGTTTCCCGCCCGCTATTATCTCATCGAAGAGATCAAGACCTTCAATCTTTTTTCCTGTTTTTTCAAACAGTTCATCTGCTCTTTCGGAGATCTCCTCTTCAACATGGAATATCATAGGAGTCGCCTTCCCTACTACCTCTTCATGGCTGTAACCGAGCAGTTTTTCCGCACCCCTGCTGAAAAAAGTTATAATTTTGTTGACATCTGTCGTGATGATCCCGATATTGTCTGTCGAATCTAAAATCGCTCTTATAACCTGCTTTGATTTTTCGATCTCTTCCTGTGGATTTTTTTGATACTTTACGTCCTGTATTATATTTTTTATTCGCGTGAGGATTTGATCGTCATCCCCGGAGAATATAAGTCCGAACTCGTAGCCCTTATGAAGGTCCTTGAGGACCATTTTTTTATCTGCCGGATCGGCGACTATTAAAAGACGGGCAACTCTGTTTTTTTCCCTTATTTTCCTGATCAGTCCGGTCCCGCTTAGATCCTCGTTTTTGTAACCTGCAACAATCAGATCGTAATCTCCGCTTTCCATACCTGAAAGCGCCTCTTCTGCCGATCTCAAAAATGTGGCCTTTATTTTAAGTTCTGGATCGTTTAGCCGGTTAAGTCCCGCCTTTATCTTCTCCGCCATGGATTCGTCGCCGATAAAGATCAGTGAGAATGCAGACCCCATAGATTAATTGAGAGATATGGTGGGTTATATAGTTTTTGGGGTGTTTATACCGCAGGGATGCCCGGTTTCATCATTCTCCGCAGAGAATTCTGTAGTCGCAGTTCGAACAGTTATGCGAGTCATTCGGTTCGAAATCGCCTGCAAATATCCTGTCGATAATCGATTCGGCGTTCTCGAGGAAGGCGGAGATCGATTCGTAATCGGGAACGTAGTCGACCATCTTTCCGCTGCCGAGATAGAAGAGCGAAACCTTCTCCGGGAGAATGCCAGTCTTATCCTTTACGCACAATGCGTAGAGATTCAGCTGGATATCCTTCTTAGCGTCGTTCTTCGACATTGGGGTTTTGGATGTTTTGTAATCGACGACCGCATAACCGCCCGATTCCGTCCTTTCGAGCCTGTCGATATATCCTTTAAATGGGGTCCCGCAGACAGGGATCTCGAACTCAAACTCGGTTTCAAGAGGCGTATTGGGATTGTTCGCCTCCCATTCAAGATAGTTTGCAAGGTGGCAGATTAGACGTTTTTTATCCTCTTCCTCGTGCTTTCTCGATGAATAAGCATCAGGTGACCAGGATCTCTCAAGAAGATCTTCGGCTTTCTCCATCGTGGGGCAGGTTCCCTCCATCTTCATCTTTGTGAGCCGCTCGATTATCGAATGAGCGGTGGTCCCGAGGCTGAGGTAGGTCTTCGGCTCGGTCGGGATCTTTAAGATATTTTTGAATTTGAACCTGAGCGGGCAGTCTTCGTATAGTTTCAGGGCGGAGGCGGACAGTATGGTTCCGTCGCCCGGTATGATAAGCGGTTCAGGCTTTCTCCTGGATCCTTCCGGCACTTCGAACGGGATATCGAGGAACGCCCTGTTGTCGAACTCTTTTCCGTCGTCAAGATTTCTGATGTATTCCAGTGCCAGTATCTTCTGAACTGCTGATCTGTATCTTTTGTCCGCGATTGCCGCGACGGCCTCCTTCATGAGTTTATTCTCTTCGGAGAACGGGTCGCCTTCCTCTGTTGCAATCACGACACCCCTCTCCTGGTTCCCGCCTTCTATGGAAACGACCATGATGTCGGGGTTGTTCAGGTAGTCGATCTCATTCAGGAATTCCGACGGTTTCGAATCCCTTTTATTCTCCCCGTACCTTATTGCACGGGTCAGGTAGAGCTTCTCCTTCGCCCTCGTCATCGCCACATATAGAAGCCGGCGTTCTTCCTGCCTGTAAAGTTCCTTCTCGTCTTCGCCGGCCTTAATACTCTTTGAGAGGTCGGTCGGAACATGGAACGGCTTGCTTCTGTAGTTCAGCGGGAACCGGCGTTCCGAGAGATCGGTTACGAATACCGCCGAAAACTCCTTTCCCTTGCTCTGGTGGACTGTCATTATCCTGACACCCGCTCCCCCCCCTTCGCTCAACTCGAAATCTCCCGATATATCTCTCAGCAATGAGAGATGATCCAGCAGGTCGTCGATCTCTCCCGCCGGGTTTATCCGGGAGAATTCGAGTGCGATCTCGTAAAGGCTGTTTAATGCCGCGACACCCTCCCTGTCTTTACTGTAGAGTCTGCCGGTTCTGAGGATGATCTCGCGGACAAGGGCCGGAAGGGTCTTTTTGTGTCTCGCGGATGAGAGCTGTTCGACATTTTCCGCGATCTCTCGAATTACAATCGTATCTGGATCGTTTTCCGGGCCGCATTTCTTCATTGCCTCAAGAACGCAGTCTCCTTTTCCGCCTTCCCTCCGGATCTGTTTTGCTCCGGTATTGATCTCTAATATCGCCGTCTCCGATACGCCCGCCTGTCTCATCATCCTGTTGAGGGGGATGCCGGATTCGCCCGGATTTGCGATCGCTTTCAGGTAAGAGACCGCGTCTTTGATCACAGGGATTGTGAAGAATGCGGCATCGCCCGTGAAGTCGCACGGGATGTTTCTGCCGGCAAGGACCTCACGGTATTTTCCACCTTCGGATCTCTTCCTGCACAGGATTGCGATCTCCCCCGGGAGGAACCCTTCGCCCATCAGGGATTCGATCTCGTCCGCCACATATCCTGCTTCTGTATTTTCGGTGCTGCATTCGGCGACGATTACCTGGTCTCCTTCACCGCTCTTTGCTTTCAGGTTCTTTGTGCATGATCCGTCAGCACATTCCATGAGCCGCCGTGCGACTCTCAGGATCTTCCCCGGGTTCCTGTAATTCTCCTCGAGTACGACCTTCTTATGATCTTCGAAATGCCCGGAGAACTCATCGACGTTTCCATCGCAGGCCCCCCTGAACCTGTATATGGACTGGTCGTCGTCGCCGACTATGCATAAATTGTCTGATGCGAGGAGCTTGACAAGTTCGAGCTGGGCGTAGTTCGTGTCCTGGAATTCGTCGACAAGGATGTACCTGAAGCGATTCCCATATTGTCTCCTGATGTCTGGTTTGCTCCTGAACAGGCGGACTGTTTCGTGGATCATGTCGTCGAAATCGAGAAGTCCCTCTCTTCTTTTGTAATTCTCATACTCCCTGTAGACTTTAAGGAGGTCGGAAAGTTTTGCGAGATAGATCTCTTCGTCGGCGGATAATTCCTGCTCCTTCTTACCTTCGAGGTATTCTTCAATATCTTCCGCCGATATCAGTTCGTCCCTGAACCTGCTGATCCCGTCGATAATCGATTCGATCACCGAAGGTCCGTTGTTTCCGATCTCAACGGCTCCGAAACCGAAGTTGTCGATGTTCTTCATCCCCCATACGAGCTGGCTTGTCCGGCTGATCAGGCCCGAGTTGAATGAAATTCCTGTATCGAGCACGTTGTCCTCGAGGACTTCGAGACAGAAGGAATGGAATGTTGCGATGGTCAGCCGGCTTATATCCGTCTCTTTTTCGAGCCGTTCCGCCATCTCGGCTGCTGCTTTGTCGGAGAAGGTGAGTGCGAGGATCTCTTCGGGCTTTGCACCGTCGTCCCGGATCATGTGAAGGATCTTCTCGGTGATAACCCGCGTCTTTCCCGAGCCGGGGCCCGCAAGGACGAGCTGTATTCCGCATCCGTTTATTGCCTCTGCCTGTGCCGGGTTGGGTTCAAATCTGTTTCCGTTCGTCATGCAATGCGCCGGTCCGGTTTGATATCGTAGATTATGCGGCAGAAGGAATTATCATTTGCCTTCCGGAGATCCAGTACGTTCGCAGCGGCTATATTATCTAAATAGATTATTGCGGGTGGTTTTATCCGCCTGGTCTGTGCAGTATCTCCGCAGATGAGAATACATTCCCTTCTTCACGAACCTTTCGAGGATACGGGTTATATCCGTATCTGGGCGGAGGAGAAAGGCCACCCGTTCTCCGAGACCCTGCTTTATGCCGGAGAACCCTTTCCAGATACCGACGATTTCGATCTTCTCGTGATAATGGGAGGAACGATGAACATATACGAGGAGGATAAGTTCCCGTGGCTTTCAGGTGAGAAAGAGTTCATCAGAGCTGCAATCGATTCAGGAAAGAAGGTGCTCGGGATCTGCCTCGGCGGCCAGCTCATTGCCGATGTTCTCGGTGCTCCTGTCAGGAAGAACAAATATCCCGAGGTTGGATGGTTTTCCGTTGAAAAAACCGCCGATGCGGAAATGATTCCACTCTGCCGGGGAATCCCTTACAGCTTTACAGTCTTCCAGTGGCACGGGGATACGTTCGGTATCCCGGATGATGCCGTAAACCTCTTCAGAAGCACCGCCTGCGAGAACCAGGGATTTTTGTACAGGGGGCGTGTTATCGGGCTCCAGTTCCATCCCGAGATGACGGAGGAGAACCTGAAGAGCCTGACGCAAAACTGTTATGACGAACTGAAAGGCGACAGGCGTTTCATTCAGCCTCTTGCGGAGATTCTTAAAGGATCGAATATTCGTTCTGCCAACGTGGTGATGGTTTTGATTCTTAAGTATTTTGAGGATCTTTGACTGAACAAATTCTGAATATGGGTTTGATGAAATATAACACAATCCCTTTATTTTATTCTGCAAACCCTGTCTAATCAGCTAAGTTTAACTGAATCCTCATTTCTGCCGCAAAAAGAATAAATAGAATGCTTTATTAAAACGCCATCGGGAGAATCAGATTAATTATTTGGGTGTTCGGTTCTCCCGTGTGGTATCAGAGGTAATTATATTTGAGGTGATGATATGACTGAATCGAAAAAATCAGAGCGGCAGGTACTGGGTCTGTTTACCCTGTCCATGATCGGAGTTGCCGCAGTATTGTCTCTTAGAAATATTCCTTCCGTTGCCGAGGAGGGTTTTGGGTCGGTCTTCTATTGGATTCTCGGTGCAATTATTGTCTTTCTTCCAGTGGCGTTCGTGTCGGCCGAGCTTGCGACGGGATGGCCGCAGGCCGGTGGTTTGTATATATGGGTGAAGGAAGCCTTCGGGGATCGCTGGGGATTTGTAACGAGCTGGTTCTACTGGATTGCCAATGTCGTATGGTTCCCGACGATCCTTGCGTTTACCGCCGCGACGATCGCGTATATCTTCAATCCCGCCCTTGCCAGCAACGGTTTTTATACGATGTCCGTAATCCTGGTTGTATTCTGGGCATTTACCATCGTCAACTTCTTCGGCATGAAGATCTCAGGATGGGTCAGTACGATCGGTGTGATCCTCGGAACCCTGATCCCCGGCGCCATACTGATAATCATGGGCCTGTGGTGGGTGGCGTCAGGGAATCCTTTGGAGATTGCCCTTACCGGAAAGTCTGCAATTCCCGATTTCTCCAGCATTAACAACGTGGTCTTTCTGGTCGGGGTTTCCCTGTCATATGTGGGGCTTGAACTCTCATCGATCCACGCCCGGGAGGTGAAAGATCCCAACAGAAATTACCCGAAGTCTATCTTCATTGCAGTGATCCTGATCCTGCTTATCTACATTATCGCCACGATTGCAGTCGCTGTCGTGGTCCCACAGAGCGAGATAAGCCTGGTTGCCGGTCTCATGCAGGCGTTTGAGGCGTTCTTTAAGCCGTTCAATATGTCGTGGATTGTTCCGCTCATCGCAACTCTTACTGCTATCGGTGCATTTGCCCTGATCAACACCTGGGTCATCGGTCCTGCGAAGGCGTTCATGGTGACCGCACGGAACGGGGATCTCCCTCCGGTACTTCAGAAGGTAAACGGGAATTATGCCCCTGTTTCGATACTGATTCTTCAGGCGATAGTGGGATCTCTTCTTGCGTTTCTCTTCGTGCTTATGCCGAACGTGAATGCGTCTTACTGGATCATTACGGCCCTTACGTCGCAATTGTATACGATTATCTATATCCTGATGTTCGCGGCGGCGATCCGCCTCCGGTACTCCCGTCCCGACGTGGAGCGCCCTTACAGGGTTCCGGGCGGAATTGCCGGAATGTGGATTGTCGCGGGGATCGGCCTTGTAGGGTCTCTGTTGATCCTGATCGTCGGGTTTTTCCCGCCATCGCAGATCACGACAGGAAGCCTGATGTTTTACGAAGCGTTCCTTTTCGGCGGTATTATTCTCTTTACGCTGATCCCCTTCGTCATATATCATTTCAGGAAACCTGAATGGAAGCCTGAGAAGGATATCTTCCTGGACGAAGACTAAACTCTTTTTTTTCCGGGGCGGGTTCTAAACCCGGACAGGTTTATCCTGAGTTGATCCCGACAGGAAATCCTGATTATCGCGGTTGAAACTATTGAATCTGTCTCATTATGGGATATTCTTAAGAGCGTTCCATGCATCTATCTGGTATGGACGAAGGGACGACGAGAAGCGGGGGGCTCGGGTTGTTCACCGCAATCGCATTCGCGGTCGGCAATATGGTCGGTGCGGGTGTCTTCGTCCTCAGTGGTCTTGTGGTGGATGTTGCCGGGCCTTCCGCAGTGGTCTCCTATATCCTCTGCGGAATACTGGTGATGTTCTCCGGCCTGTCTTATGCCGCCCTTGCGAGCATCTACCCCGAGGACGGCGGAGGTTATCTCTTCGCCCGGAGGATGCTTGGCCCGGTACCGGGTTTCATCGCTGGCTGGGCGATGTATATCAGCCTCACGATTGCAAGCGCCTTTATCCTGCTGGGTTTCGGGATCTACGCGAATTTGCTCCTGGGAACTTCATTCGATCCAAGGTATTTTGCGCTTGCCGCTCTTGTCCTTCTCTCGTTTTTGAATATCCACGGTCTTTCGGAAGCGGGAAAACTGGAGGTGGCACTTGTTGTTTCGAAGGTTGCGATCCTCCTCGGACTTATTATCGCGGGCCTTTTTTATATCAGTGCGAGTGATTTCACCCCGTTCTTCGCCTCCGGTACCGGCGGGGTGATTGACGGAATGACGATGGTCTTTTTTGCCTATATCGGCTTCCAGGTGGTGGCGCTCATGGGCGGGGAGATCAAGGAGTCGTCAAGGAATGTTCCGCTTGCAACTCTTGCAGCCATAGGGATCGTGGCGGTGATCTACACGGGTGTTATAGTGGCGCTACTCTCCGCGAATCTTCCCTCATACGGGGAGAAGAGCGTCTTCGATGCGGCCGCGGTTCTTTTCGGGAGCCTGGGAGCCACTCTCGTTGCACTTGGAGCGGTCTTCTCCACGCTTTCGTCGGCTAACGCGAATGTAATCGGTGCATCCCGGATTACGATGGAGATGGCCTTCGAGAAGCAGCTTCCCTGTCGGTTCTCCCGCCTGTTGCATGAACAGCCGGTGAATTCGATCATTTTAGATGCTGTCCTCTGCTGTGTGCTGGTGATATACGGGAATCTCTATTTCATCGTCAGCCTGACGAACGTAACAACGCTTGTCACGATGGCGCTTGTCAACATCAGCGCCTTCATTCTCGTCAGGAAAGAGCACCTCGTCCCCCCGGAAAAGACATATTTCAGGATGCCGCTGGGAGTGCTCATCCCTGCTCTTGGCTTTGTCTCCTGCATCTTCATGCTCGCAACTCTGAATCTGCTGATAATCCTTCTCGGGCTTGCGATCATCCTCCCCGGCCTTGTCTTCTACTTCGTCGAGGACACTCCGGGAGGAGAGAGGATCAGGAGGGAGATCGGGAGGAGGCTGGGGAGGAAAGTGAAGTGATTTTGTTTCTGGATTGGGAACATTAAATTAAGCCGAGAGAGTAACTTTTACTCAAATTAAAAATTATAAAATTGTTCTTTGTCGCTTTTCAGCAGACGCCGCAGGACATCGTCATCGACCCGGTAGGGATGTTGAACTCGTATGTATAAACTGTAGTTACTGCTTGTTTATTAGAGATTTATTGGTTAATTCTTTGTGCTTTAATATGATTTTGGTTTAAGGATTTAATTGATATTTCTAGGCAGAAAAGTTTTTTCTATTGGATATAATATGTGCTAATATGACTGATATCACAAACTTTGATTTGGTTTTTACATTCTTGGGAATTATTATCGGAATGATCGGAACTTATTCAATTTTTTATTTTAGATCATATCTTTCTTATCCTGAGAAAATTGCAAATATTCAGTATTTCTTTTCTGATGAATATCTAAATAGGAAATTTCCCGTTCCTTTGAAAATAGACGATACTGTTGTCTCTAATCTCAAAGAAGCGAGATCTTTCGCAAAAAAGAAGATTGTTCCCAATGGGACAGAAATAAATGAAGAAGCTTTAAACCAGTTTATTTCTGCAACTCTTCGATCTGAGTGGGAAAACAAATTCGCTTATGAATTATCTCTTTCTATTCAGCGAGTTGGGGTTATGGTTCTGGCCGGAGCGATTTCCCTGGAATTTGTTCTTGCTGTTAATGGTAGACAAATTGTTAATGATTGGTTAATTTGTTCAGAATTAGTGAAGAAGAAAATCCGTGTTCCAACTATTACAAAAAATGGTGATGGGGATGTTGATTTTCAGCGAAGACATGGTGAATGGCTTGCATATGCATCTGCAATTTGGCTTATAAATAATTGGGAGGGTAAGGAAATTGATTTGATTAGAAAACGCCTTGGTGGCCTTGAAGTCATTAAAAAAAGAGAGGAGGATTTAAGGAATGCTGAAAAAGACATGATTCACAGAACAACAAAAAGATCTATTAAAAGATTATTAAAATAAAAATTTGTTTCTCTTCGCGGGACACATTTATTCCGGGAATTGAATTCAAATTATTAAAATAATCTTTCTCATTCAAATTTTTTATCTCGGTCTTAAATGAGGCAGAAATCACAAAGTGTGGACAATTTTTTTTATTAGTAATAATTCAATATTTATCCTGTGAAAATATTTTAGATTCCAAGTAATATCGGAAGTAAGATCTCAAAAAAAAAGCCTCAGCCGAGATTTGAACTCGGGACCTGCTGATTACAAGTCAGCCGCTCTGCCAACTGAGCCACTGAGGCGCACTAACAATTTTAGTTCTCAAAGATTAAAAAAGGTGGCGATTGGTTTCCGGTCTTTCGCCGGTTTCGTCCTTTGGCCCAAACCCAATTCTTAATCAGAGAATAGCCACAAAACCTGATCACAACAATCCGGATGTTTAAATATGGGTCGCCTGAACGTGGATATAGGAGGAAGCCCGGGGAGGGACTGCCGCGGATTCTGTAGTTTCTGTTATTTCAAGCGGCTGAAGAAGGAGGATGACCCAGAGCCGTTCGGGTGCAAATACTGTCTCCCGTTCTCGAAAGGGTGCGAGTACTGCACCAACGGCGTCCGCGAGAAGTATGAGGGATTCAAGGACCTAAAAGAGGTCGCCGACAGCGTCCTCGCCGATCTCCAGATAATGGACGGCGATCTCACCGGAATTACGATCAGCGGCGGAGGCGATCCCTCCTGCTACCCCGAGTTCCGGGATCTGATGGAAATCCTCGGAAGCATGGAGGTCCCGATCCACATCGGTTATACCAGTGGGAAGGGCTTCGACGATCCCGACCTCGCCGAATTCATGATCGAAAACGGCCTCTCCGAGATATCATATACGATATTCGCAAGCGACCCGGCACTCCGGGCGAAGTACATGGGCGACCCCACTCCCGAGGTCTCACTTGAAATCTTCAAACGACTCTGCAAAAAGATCGACGTCTACGCGGCGGCCGTAATTCTCAGGGGCGTAAACGACGGCGAAGTACTCGAAGAGACCTGCCGGTGGGTCGAAGAGTGCGGTGCGAAGGGAATCATCCTCATGAGATTCGCGAACCGCACCGACCAGGGACTAATCCTCGGAAACGCCCCGGTAATCGACGGCCAGATGCTTCATACCGTCCGTGAATTCTCTGATATTGTCTCTGACCTGAACTCGAAGTTCAAAATGAAGATCAGCGGAACACCGCTCGGCGACCCCTCCATCGGCTCGCCCTTTGCAATCATAAAAGAACCCGACCTCCTCGAAAAACTCCCGAGAGTAGAGAAGAAGGCGACAATCATCACCGGCTCAATCGCCGCCCGCCCGATACAGCAGGTGCTCGATGCCTGTGGAAACGAGACCTGGGTCTACGGAACCGAGAAGGAGATCGCCTGCCTTATTACAATCGACGACCTTAAATCCGTCGATCTCTCGAAGATCGAAGAGACCGTAATCATCCCCGGAAGGTGCTTCGTGCATGAAAAAGAAGCCGAAGAAGTCCTCTCCGCGGACGGTGTTCAGCGACGGATCGTAAGAGGCCCCGAGATGCTCACAGCCGATGCGGAGACCAGCATGGGAATGGATAAAAACGGAGTTTTGGAGATGGAGATGGAAGGATTCGCCGACCTAATCCGGCTCATCAATATGTACGGAAAGTAGATTGCTTTTTTTATCTTACACCCAGCCCCTTGCCGTCATCGCATCAACGACCTCTTCAAGTGCTATAGTGTACGCCGCCTTCCTCATCGTAATCGAATTCTTCTTTGAAAATTCCAGCACCTTATGGTAGGCCCTCGTCATCTTCTCATCCAGGCGGCGGTATATGTAATCCTCCGCCCAGTGGTCCATATTCATGTTCTGGACCATCTCGAAGTACGAGACGATCACCCCTCCGCCGTTGCAGAGAAGATCCGGGATGATATGAATCCCCTTTTTGTTCATTATCTCTTCCGCGACAGGCGACGTCGGCCCGTTCGCGAACTCCGCAAGGATCTTCGCCCTCACTTCATCCGCGTTTTTTTCGGTAATCGCGTTCTCCAGTGCAGCAGGGATGAGGACATCTACATCCAGTTCGAGAAGCTGTGAGTTAGTGATATTCTCAGTCCCCGGAAAACCTTTCACCGACCCTGTCTCCTTCTTGTGCTTCATGACTCCCGCAACATCGAGCCCTTCATCCGAGTAGATCCCGCCGCTGCTGTCCGAGACCGCAACGATCCTGCATCCTGTAAACTCCTTTCCAATAAGTGCGGCATTATACCCTACATTCCCGAAACCCTGGATCGCAACAGAAGGTGCAGCCTCACCGGTCTCTGCTTTGGATTCGGGTGAATAAGATGTCTCCTTCATCTCCATTCCGATCCCCGTCTCTTTTGCCGCCTCGCGGATACAATACCACCCTCCCCGTGCGGTCGAATCGTGCCGCCCCTCCGATCCGCCGAGTGACAGGGGCTTTCCTGTAATCGCACCGAAATGGACGCATCCCGTCTGCCTGATATATTCGTCGATCATCCATCCCATCGTCTGTTCGTTCGTATACACATCAGGTGCGGGAATGTCCCTGTCCGGGCCGATGGAACAGTCCAGCGCCTGGATATACGCCCTCGAAAGCCTCTCCAGTTCGCCATTCGACATGGCTTTCGGGTTGCATACGACTCCCCCCTTTGCACCGCCGAGAGGAAGCTCGTGTAGGGCGCATTTGAGCGTCATAATCGCTGCAAGGCCGCGTATCGTCTCGATCGTCTCGTCAGGGTGATACCTGATCCCTCCTTTCGCAGGCCCGCGGGCATTGTTGTACTGGACCCTGAAGCCCTGGAACGTTCGTATGCTTCCGTCGTCCATCCTCACCGGGAGGGAGACGTGGATCTCCTTCATCGGAATCTTAAGAAGCGATTCCAGGTTGGGAGTCAGATGCGGACCTGTTTCACAGGTGCAGATGTTCTGCTTGACCGATTCGAAGAGGTTCTGCTCCATATTCATCCGTCCTTTTTGGTAACTGAGGAGTCGCGGCATGCGGATAAAAATATTCCGTATCAGGACTACAAAGAAACTTATCCTCCGCGACTAAAACCAGTTACATGAGGAAAGGATGAAGGAAGGATATCTCCAGGTCTATACCGGCAGCGGGAAGGGAAAGACGACGGCGGCATTCGGCACCGCGATGAGATCTGTTCTGCATGGAGGCAGTGTCTTCTTCGCGCAGTTCATCAAGATGTCGGAGACGGCGGAGCTTCTTGTGCCTGACCATTTCAGCAATTTTACAATCATGCAGTTCGGCGAGGGATTCTTCCTAGACAGGGAGCCTACCGAAGACGACCGGAGGCTTGCCGAAGAAGGATTTTCAAAATGCCTGGCCGTGATGTCTTCGGGAGAATACGATCTCGTTGTAATGGACGAAGTGAATGTCGCGATTCATTACGGCCTCCTCGACCCGTCAACCGTCGTTGCGGCGATCGAATCGAGGGCTCCCGGCACGGAGGTCATATGCACCGGAAGAAATGCGCCGCCCGAACTGATCGAGGCCGCGGATCTCGTCACCGAGATGAGAAAGATAAAGCATTATTTTGACAAAGGCGTCCGTGCGAGAGAGGGTATAGAATACTGACTCTCCTGTAAAAATCCTTCCTTCCTGCCTTTGTCCGGCACTGGTAATATGTTCTCTTCTCCCCAATAATTAATCATGAATGATAAAGTCCCGCGGGACGAGCTGAAGTCGAGAATGAACCGCTTCAGGGCGGGAATGAACAAAACCCATCCCGGCTGGGAGATGGCCGCGATATTCGGCAAGGTAAACCTGTATTATTTCACCGGGACGATGCAGGACGGGGTTCTGCTAATCCCGTCGAATGGTGATGCGGTCTTATGGGTAAGGAGAAGCTGCGAGAGAGCTCTCGCAGAGTCGCAGTTTCCCGATATCAGGCAGATGAGAAGCTACCGTGATGCCGCAACAGCCACCGACGACCTGCCGCAGACAATATTCGTCGAAACCGAACTGGTTACGCTGGGCCTGATCGAGAGGTTCAGGAAGCATTTCGGGTTCATCGACGTGAAATCGCTCGACTATGTCCTCGGAATGGTCAGGGCGCAGAAGAGCGATTATGAAATATCGCTCATGGAGAAGTCCGGGAAGATCCATCGCCGCGTTTTAGAGGAGCGTGTCCCGGAGATCGTCAGTGAAGGGATGAGCGAACTCGATTTCGCCCTGAAACTATATTCGCTCATGATGGAGGAAGGTCATCACGGTGTGGCCCGGTTTGGGATGTTCGACACCGAGATACTCGTCGGTCAGATAGGATTCGGCGAGAGCTCGATCTACCCGACCTACTTCAACGGCCCCGGCGGAGCGGCGGGACTCGGACCCGCTGTCCCCCTCCTGGGCAGCCGCGAGAGGAAGCTTAAACGCGGAGACCTCATATTCGCAGACACGGGCTCGGGATACCACGGATATCATACCGACAAGACGATGACCTATACATTCAAAGAACCCCTCCCCGAAGAGGCTGTAGAGGCTCACAACGGCTGTCTTGCGGTACAGGAAAGGATCGCCTCCATGCTCCGGCCGGGAATTGTCCCTTCGGAGATATACCAGGATGTGATGGAATCCCTCGATAAGGATTTCATGAAGAATTTCATGGGCTACGGGGACCGGACCGTAAACTTCCTCGGTCATGGCGTCGGTCTTCTGGTCGACGAGATCCCCGTAATCGCGGCAGGCTTCGACGAGCCCCTCGTCGAAAACATGGTCTTTGCAGTCGAGCCTAAGAAAGGCGTAAAGGGCGTCGGGATGGTCGGGGTTGAGAATACGTTCGTCGTGACTCCCTCCGGCGGAAGATGCATCACCGGAACACATCCCGGCCTGATGCTCATCGAGTGAATTCGTTATCACTTTTTAGAAAAATATACCTTTTTCAAAGACAAAAAAATCCTTAATGAAAACGCCCTTCCACGTAATGCTGATCCCCACTCTCGGGTGCCCGTCGAAATGCCGCTACTGCTGGAGTTCGGATGTAAACTCGCCGCGGATGAGCATTGATACGATAAAGGACGTAGTCGTTTGGATGAAAGATCTCAGGGACAACCAGGTCACATTCACGTTCCACGGCGGAGAACCTCTCCTTGCCGGGGCTGATTTCTACCGCGAGGCGCTCCCTCTTCTTGCAGACGGTCTCCAGCATCTCGATCCCGCCTTTGCCATCCAGACCAATCTCTGGCTGATGACGCCGGAGATCGCCGATGTCCTTGCAAAATACAATGTCCCGGTCGGCTCAAGCATCGACGGGCCGAAGGAGATAAACGATCTCCAGCGTGGCGAAGGATACTTCGACAAGACTCTGAACGGCTACAGGACTGCAAGAGAGCACGGGCTCGATGTCAGGTTCATATGCACCTTCACCTCCGAATCCGTAGAGAGGAAGGAAGAAATATTCGAATTTTTCCTCGAAAACGGCCTGACCCTGAAGCTTCACCCGGCCCTTCCGTCCCTCAAGGGTTCAGAGCCTGAGAAGTATGCCCTTGCGCCGGAAAATTTCGGTGAGCTTCTCGTATACCTCCTCGATATGGCGCTCGAGCATTTCGGAGAGATCGAGATCATGAACATCAACGATCTCTGCAGGTGTGTATTCACGAGGCACGGGAACGTCTGCACTTTTGCTGACTGCATGGGCAGCACCTTCGCGGTCGGTCCGGACGGTAGCATATATCCGTGCTACAGGTTCGTCGGGATGCCTGAATGGGTGATGGGAAATGTGGCGGAAAAGCCATCGATCGAAGAACTGATGTCGTCCGAAGCGGGGAAGAGGATGCTGGCATTTAAGGATTACGTGGATAAAACCTGTGCCGGATGCGCACACATCAGGTACTGCCGCGGGGGATGCCCGTATAACGCAATCGCGCCTTCCGGCGGGGAAATCTCCGGTGTCGATCCCCACTGCCCTGCATACAAAAGAATATTCGACGAGATCAACGACCGGCTGAACACCGAGATGTTCGAGGCGCCGCCTGAGGATATGTATGCCTTCAGTTCGAAGCGGAAGAAGTGGTCCAAACCGGGAGTGATGTCACTCATACAGGACATGGCCTTCAGCAGACTTTAAAATAAAATTAGAGAATACGAGGAATTGAAAACTCAAAAATGCTTGATCCTGTTTTGATGATTAAGATAACGGTGAATTGAATTATTAGCAGGTGAATGGTGCCCCCCTTCCAGCCTGATAATTTGGTTTTCCGGTATGTCCGTTTGTTTGCAGGTCTATAGACTCTTTGATAAACAACTGGAGTTCATCCGTCGTTCCTAACGGAGTGATTCTCCACTTACAACTTCGTCTTATCTATTGACATTTATTATGCCGGCGAAGATTAATCGATCCGATTAATTTGATCAGACCTGTAGGGATAAAAGAATTTTATGAATGTTAAAAAATGGTGATTAGGCACATATCAAGAGGCACCACAAAGTGGCATATGCTCCCGTAAGAACGATGAATTTGCCGTCAATGAATATTTCATAGATCATTTTGGTAATATTCTCCCTGAGTGAATAGATGAGATAACACTGTACATATACCATGCTGAGCGAAAGAAACAGAACCTGATATAAAGAAAACACTTCTAATCCGAAGTAAACTATTGCCAGCCCCGCCGAAATGTTGAGCGCCGAAAGGAGTACGACCGTTTTTTCTTTACCCAGTATTACCGGAATTGTCCTGACTCCTGAAACAATGTCCCCTTTTACATCCCTGATATCAAATACGACGGTACTCGTAAAAACCAGAATGAAAAAGTACAATGCAACGACGTATGTCGAAAATCCCGGGAGGGAGGATGAAAGGTATACCGGCAGAAAGGCGGGGGGAATTGCCCATGCTACGGCAACGATCAGACTTTTAAAAACCGGGACTTCTTTGATCCTTGAAAAACCTATGCGCTTTGGAAAGATAGGAATACTGTAAAGGACTCCTGCAATAAGGGGCAATAATGTCATGAAAAGCGCTTCGGTTCCGAAAATTATACCAATCCCTGCGGCAGTGACGTATGCAAGAATCGATGATTTGTAGAGAAATGAGCCGTATTTTTTTGTAAAGTGGTACCTTTCATAATGGTTCATCATATCTTCCGCTTCGTCGGTTTTCCTGTTGAGGTTATATACGCCGTATGTTACTAGTACCATGATCAGGGCCGCAACCGGGCTGAATGCGAAGTTCTGTAGCGAACATGAAATAAAAACCATTGCGCCCCCGGCAATGGAAAGATACAAGGAGCTGTACACAAGAACTTGAATAATCCCTACAAAGTCGGGAACAATAATATTCTTTTCCAATGCAATGTTGTGCATGAAAATTGATGAAAATGTATCATTAACATTTATTGTGTCGATGAATGTTAATGAGTTGGAATAATTATGAAAATAAATTTATAAAATTATGCTGAATATTATGCCCCTTTAATGAAATCTTCCGAACCCGATCTATAATATTCAAAAAGCCTTTGTCCCCATTCAACTGCTATTCCGTCAGAATTAATAAGATCGGCAGTGAAATCGTAGAAATCGGGCTCTTTGGAATATAATCCGAGTGAGAGGTAATTATCCGTTATCGTCATTCCTATTTTAATCGGTTTGGGATAGATATAGATCATGAAATTGTCAAGATCTATTATTGTTTTTAAAATTTCTTCATATGGTTCTTCCTTCATCTTTTCTGCAATTTCAGGAGTTACAATCAGATCTACCTGAATCCCTCTCATTACGGATTTTTTTATGATTTCTGCATGTGACGGACTCATAAACGATGAAATTCCTTTTATGAACGATGCTTCATCCATCAATTTAATGAAATTAAAATGAACTTTTAATATATTATCTTCAGTGTTGTGGATGATTGTCGAATTATGAAGGTCGCCGATATTTTCAAGAAATTCGGCGGGAATGTCCCTGGTATCATGATTATACCAGAATTCGCGGTTCGAATCGGACAGGCTGATTATCTTTACAAGCTTCTCAATCTCTTTCTCAAGGATCTTTCCTATGATTGTAAGGCGATAACCCTCCTTCGTCGATTCGATATAACTCAACGCTTCCAGCTGTCTGATCTTTGGAATTATTGCCTGTGAGGAGCTTCCTGTAATGTCGCGAAGTCCGGATAGCGATTGTTCTCCTTCGCCCAAAGCAATAAGAATCTGTGTAATGAGTCTGGATCGAAAAATCCCCCTTATTTCCGCCTGACGCTCATTATATGCATCAATTACGGGATTCATTCATCTAATAATTGAAATTCCTGTAGATATATGTTTGCAGATTTGAATGCGGATGGAAACAAATTAGTCAAATTAACTGCACCTGACCAAAATTAAATAAAAAATGGTGGATTGCCTGGGAATTCTGTTACAGGACTTTCTGGAGCTCTTTTTTCAGCACTTCGCTGATTACTTTCCCGTCGACCCTGCCACGCATCTCCTTCATGACGACACCCATGAGAGGGCCGAGGGATCTCATGCCCTGCTCCTTTACGAAGTCGATCCGATCTTCGATGATCCCGGAGATCACGCCGGCAAGCTCTTCTTCCGATACCGAGGGTGCGATCTTCTCCATCGCGGCAGAAACGCTGTCGCCCTTCGATACGGCCCGAAGTATATCCGGAATCGCCTCCTTGGCCGCACATCCCTCTTCGACGGCGAGCAGTAGTTCAATGACGTCTTCGTCCCTGAGACATCCCGTATCCACGCCGTCGCGCCTCAGCTCCCTGATCGTCGAGTAGATTGTCCTTGCCGCAAGGTTCGGTTTAACTCCTTTCGATACGGCTTCTTCGAATACGCCGGCCTTCGACGAGTAGGCCATCTGCCTTGCAAGCGATTCGTCGAGCCCGAACTCTTCTGCGAAACGCTTCTCCTTCTCAATTATAAGCTCGGGCAGCTCAAGCGAATCCCAGTATTCGCCGCTGATGTCCACGGGGAGAACGTCGGTCTCCGGGTACATCCTCGCGGCTCCGGGCAGCGGCCTCATGTACGACGAGCTTCCTTCTTCGAGCATCTTGCGGGTCTCCTCCGGCACTCCGTCGAATGCCATCGCGGCACGCTTCTTAATCTGTCCGATTGCGCATTCGGATTTCTTCTTCGTATCCGCGACAAGTATGACGCAGTCCGAATCGTCGGCGGCAAGCCGGTCTTTTAAGATCTTTACCTCTTCGGCTGTCACCCCGTATGCCGGGAGTTCGTCCGTATGGAACAGACCACCGACGCCGCACTTCTTTGCATAGTCGGACATCTCCGAACCGAGTCTTCTTCCGGGCTGGATCTCCTTTCCTACAAGCCCGGCGAACCCACAGAGCTTTATTGCGAGTATGCACTTCGCCCGTTTGAGGATCGATGATCCTGTATCTTTGAACAGGTCGGTGACATCGATGACCTCCTCTCCGACCGACGCCCCTCTCTTCCTGAGCTCTTCCGCGATCTCTACCAGATTCTGCTGCCTGAGTGCCTCGCGCCGGACGACCTCGTCGATGAGGCTTAAGTCCTGCACACCTTTTATCTCGACCCTCGCACCGTCCCTGATCGAGATGTTGACATCCTGCCTGATAGTCCCTAGGCCCCTCTTGACCCTGCCGGTCGAGCGGAGGAGCATTCCGATATATGCGGCGACTTCCTTCACCTGCTCGGGCGTCTTCATATCCGGCCCGGTGGTGATCTCGGCGAGAGGAATTCCCAGCCTGTCGAGGGAGAACGTATCGCCTTCGACCCTCTGGGCTGCCTCCTCTTCAAGGCAGATCGATTCGATTCTTGCCCCGGCAGGAAGTATTCCGTTGAGAGCCACGAGTGCAGTCCTCTGGAAACCGCTTGTATTCGAACCGTCGATGACGAGCTTCCTCATGACGTGGACCTGCTGGACCGGAGTCATTCCCATCATCTTCGCGAGAGTCAGCGCAAGACCGAGCGCCTCGGGATTCATGGGAGCGGGCGGTTCCTCGTCGTTTTCGACAAGACATGTCGTATCGTATGCGTAGTAGGTGTAGATGCGGTCTTGTTTCTTCATCTCCTCTTCTGCCGCCCTGTCGATCTCTCCCATCTCGCTCTCCGTCGCCCTGAGGTATCTCTTAAACTCGCCGCATCTCTCGTCCACGCCCCTCAGCTTTGTCGGGCAGTGGCAGAAGAGTTTTTCAGCCGTATCCAGCTGCTGGTGGATCTCGATTCCGGCCATAAGCCCGATCTTCTCATAGTCCATTGGGCGTGCACCTCCCCAGTTCGCCGCGGAGATTAGTCCGCATCAGTTCTGCGACCCTGTCCGGATCGCTTTCGTTCCCGAGAACCCACATGAGTTTAACCATCGCCGCTTCGGGCAGCATATCCTCGCCCTCGATTATTCCGGCGTTCAGGAGGTCGCGTCCGGTATCGTAAACCCTGTCACATACCCGGCCGTTCAGGCACTGTGATGTCATGACGACCGAAGTCCCGTCTTTCACCAGCGATTTCAACGCGGGGATACATCCCGACGACGTGTGCCCGAGTCCGGTCCCCATCACGACGAGACCTTTGTAGCCGCTGAACGCCTCGACGACCTCGGGTGACATTCCAGGATAGAAATACAGGATACCAACCTTCTCTTCGAGCTTGTCATTCAGGACCGGTTCGGGGCCTTCCTCTTTTCTTCTTGCGGCAGAGCACGAGAGCTTCACCTCCAGAGACGGGTAGTCCACGGTCCCGATGATATCCGAGCCCATGGTGGTAAACGCGTCTCTCCTTGAGGTGTGCATCTTCCGGACTCTCGTTCCCCTGTGGATTGCGCAATAGTCGTCGTTGGTCGTTGCATGCATGACCACCGCGACCTCGCCGAGGTCCGAGACAGCCGCAGCGGCACTGCACAGGCCGTTCATCACGTTGTCGCTCGAAGGACGGTCGGCCGACCTCTGCGATCCCACGAAGACTATCGGGACCGGTGTTTCGATCATGAAGCTTAAGGCCGCGGCCGAGTACGCCATCGTATCGGTCCCGTGGGTTACGATCACTCCCCGCGAGCCTTTTTTGATCTCGTCGCAGACAGTCGATGCAAGCTTCTTCCAGATTGCAGGAGTCATGTTCTCCGAGAGGATTGTCGCCGGGACCTGTGCACTGAAATGCGCAATCTTTGCAAGCCCGGGGATCGCTCTCAGGATGTCGTCCGCCTCGAACTGGCTTGTGACGGCTCCTGTCCTGTAATCGATCTTCGATGCGATCGTTCCGCCGGTCGAGACTATCGACAGCTGCGGGAGGCTCTCGTCCTGTTCGATCTTCTTTGCAGAATGGGGCTTCGGCGCCTGTGTCTCAAGCTTCTTCAGTATTCCTGCATCGATTCCCAGGTTGTAGCCCGAATCGAGCTTGATCACCGCTTTTCCGTCCCGCTCCGTAATATAAAAGCCTTCGAGCTCTTTTCCCGCGTAGGTGCAGCCGACCCTGTCTCCCGGTTCTATATCCAAACTCAACCTCTCAGCTCCTCTGCTGCTTTTATCATCCTCTTCTTCGCCTCTTCGTTCTGTATTTTTATATCTTCTATCCATTCGGAATCTTCATTCAGTGCGGCGGTCTTCCCGGCGATTGCCGCTTTTACAGCTCCGGGAGCAGGTCCGCCGATCGCCGACCTCTCGTTAACCGAATATGCAACATCGAGAGCCCTCTTCACGTCGTCTTCGGTCATGCCGAGCTTCTTCAGCGAGAATCCTGCCATTTCGTTCGCCGCCTCTTCGAGAGTTTCGAGATCGATCTTCTTCATCCTGACGGCCCTGCCAGTTATCCCGTGCGCCGTCCTGAACGGGAGCCCAAACTCCCTGACCATGACATCGGCCAGTTCTGTGGCGGTCGAGAAGCCCTTTCCTGCCTCTTCGTTCATCCGTTCGGTATTGAATGATGCCGTATCGATCATTCCTGCGATTATCGCGAGCGACGCCTTTACGTCCTCCATTGAGCGCCACAGGTGCGGCCAGAGATCCTGCAGATCCCGGTTGTAGCTCATCGGCAGCCCCTTTACTATCGCAATCGATGCCGTAAGTGCGCCGAGAACAGATCCGGCTTTTCCCCTCATGATCTCTGCACAGTCCGGATTCTTCTTCTGCGGCATAATCGAACTTGTCGAGCAGTATTCATCCGCGAGCTCGACAAAGTTCACGAAGGACGAGCTCCACAATATAAACTCCTCGCACATCCTGCTCAGGGTCGTCATCAGTATGGAACAGGCCGAGATGACCTCTATGAATACGTCTCTTCCGGCAACGCAGTCCATCGAATTTTCGAGAACCCCGGAGAACCCGAGAAGCTCTGCGGTATATTCTCTGTCGATCGGGTAGCCTGTCGATGCGAACGCAGCCGTCCCGAGCGGGCAGAGATCGAGCCGGAGGTATGCATCCCCGAACCTCTCGAAGTCTCTTTCGAACGCCTGCTCGTAGTTCATCATATAATGTGCAAGAGTCGTAGGTTGTGCGTGCTGGAGGTGAGTGAAACCGGGCATGTAGGATTCGGTATTCTGCCCTGCCTTTTCGATCAGGACTTCCCTGACTTCATTTATCCCCGACATGATTTCGGCAAGGTCACGTTTCAGCCTGACACGTGCGCAGGTCGCGACCTCGTCGTTTCTGGACCTTCCCATGTGCAACCTGCCGCCCGTGTCGATCCCTGTCTTCTCTATGACAAGGGCCTCGATTCCTGCATGGACATCTTCGAACTTCTCGTCGAAGACCGGGTCGGGCAGTCCGTTTTCGTGAAGGTCCAGGAGGACGGCCATGATCCTCCCTGCCGCGTCTCTGCTTATGATCTCCTGTTTTTCGAGCATCAGCAGGTGGGCGATATCGACAAGGATATCGGCATCCCCGATGAACCGGTCGGCCTCACGGGACGAGAGATAACTCCAGACCTCAGGCGGCCGGCCGTCGCCGAGCCTTCCTTCCCTCAAAGGGTCTTTGCTCATGATATTCTCCACTCCTGTCCTAATTGTATGACCCGGAGCATATTTAAGGCGCCGATAAACCGGAGAGAAAGGAAGCCGGCAGGGATTTACCCCGGCGGTTTTTTTGTGCGGAAAAATAATTACTCGTAATGTTTCGCATTCTCTCGTCCTCACATGCGTCCGGGATTGCATGAAGCACTTATGGCAACCCCGGCACCGGCGGCAGGCCACCGGACGGCCCCTGCCCAGGGGCCTTGCCTTAAGATAGTCCTCTCACGGCACGCTCAGGGAACCGGCAAGGGTCCCCTGAGCTGTTGAATATAGTTTGCTATGGTATGTTCCGTTCCGTACACGCCATGAGTTTACCGCGTCCCACCGCTCAGAGGATACTCGTCTATCCCCTGAGCGGTTATCATCACAGAGAGGCCCCGAGGTCGGGGCCGATCCGCGGGCCGCTGTGCGGCTCGCGGCGAGGTGTTGCCAAAAGTAGATGGATGAAATTTATTCTGCTTCCGGTGAAGCAGCAATCAAAAAAAATTTCAGAAATTCACCCTGTAAACGGGCTTCTCCATGAAGACGAATCCCCCTCCCGAGGCGGTGACGTCAACGTGAACATCGATCGCGTCGATCTTCATTTTTTTTGCCGCTGCATAAGCCTTTTTGACGAATTCATATCCTTCCGGCGGGTTTTCTGGATCGAGATCCTGCCTGAAGCACATAGGGGAGTACGGGTACGAATGTACCCCGAGATCGTGCACCTGGTTGTATATCGTGAAAATCCCTACCGCAGGATCGGGAACCTTGATCCTGATCTTCACGTCGACAGGCTCGCGGAATCCGTCCGCCGGGACGATCTCAAACTTCATATCGAGGCTCTCCCCTTTAGAGGCGCAGTAACCGTTTTCGGGAGAGTAGCATATTGAAAAAGGAGCCGTTATATTGTGTCCGCCGTGTCCGGGTCTGTTCATTAATTAATTATCTGCTCTTTAGAAATAAACCGTTTTACATAGCGGCTCATCTGGCCTGATGTCTTTTAAGTCCAATTAGTTCTCACTGTGTTGGCCATTAAGACCAATTATTTGGTCTATAATATAATATATTATATATCCGGGGGCCGACTTTTTAATGATCTGAGATAATCTGGTGATCATTATGAGAAAGATATTGGTTATGTTTGTTATGGCAGTCGTCGTTGCGGCTGCCGTAATCGCTGCCGGCTGTACCGGGACCGGAGATTCCGGCTCGTCCGAAGCGAAGGAACTGAACTTCGGCTACCAGCCGAGTACGCACCAGATCGCGTATATGACCGCGATGAGCAAAGGCTGGTGGGATGAGACCATCCAGCCCTACGGATATACGACCGACCCCGATAAGAACGAGATACAGTTCCCGACCGGGGCCCCCGAGATGCAGGCCATGCTTGCAGGCGAGATCGATGTCGCATATGTCGGCTCCGCGCCTGTAATCTCCGCACTTTCTACGGGGCTTAAGGCGAAGATTATCGCCGCAGTCCAGACCCAGGGTTCGGCCCTCGTACTGCAGCCCAACATAGAGTACAACAGTCCTGAGGATCTCAAGGGCCTGACCATCGCAACATTCCCGTCCGGAACGATCCAGGACACGATCCTTAGAGAGTGGCTCGCCGAGAACAACCTGACTGTCGGTGAGGATACCGATGCGGGCGAGGTAGACGTCCTCCCGATGGGCCCCGGCGATGCGATCACCGCGATGACGGCGAAGCAGATCGACGGAACGTTCCTCCCGTCGCCTTCCCCCACGACACTCGTTGAGGAAGGAAATGGCAAGATCGTCGAATGGTCCGGCAGTATGATGCCCGACCACCCGTGCTGTGTTCTCGTAGTGAGCGACAGGCTGATCGAGGAGAACCCCGATCTTGTCACAGCACTCGTGAAGACGCACATAAAGGCGACCGAGTATAACCTCGCCAACCCCGACGAAGCTGCGCATATCTATGCAAATTACACCAAGAACACATATGAGATCGCGAGCGAGTCCATCGCCAACTGGGACGGCACATGGACCGCCGACCCGAACCAGATCGTGGACGGCGTGATGGATTACGTGAGCGTACAGGAGGAGCTCGGCTATATCGACAATCCGCTCACGCAGGACCAGATATTCGATCTCTCCTTCTATGAAAAGGCGACATCCGCCTGAATAACACTTTTTTATTTTCAGTTCACACTTGTATAGAGGAATCTCAGAATACCTGTCGAAAGAGTTTCTATTAACCTATGCAGGCACTGACAATGACCGGAATATTCTATAAAAAGTATAAAAAATATATTCTCCCGATAGCTGCGATTATCGCCGCAATTATTCTCTGGCAGATTATTGCGGAGTTCTGGGTGAATGATGCATTCATACTTCCGAGTTTTACGGATGTCCTGGATGCCCTATATAAGGTGACATTCGGGCCGAACGGAACCCTGTTCCCCGATATCTATAAGAGTCTTATACACTTTGCGATGGGGATCGGGGCCGCCGTTATCATCGGAATTCCGCTCGGGATTGCGATGGGATGGTTCAGGGATCTCGATACCGCACTCAACCCTATAATAGAGATCATCCGGCCGATACCTCCTCTTGCATGGATCCCGTTCGCGATTATATGGTTCGGGCTTACCGATGCATCGGCGGGTTTCATCATCTTCATAGGTGCGGTCTTTCCGATCTTCATCAATACTTATACGGGTTTTCGGAACGTCCCGAAGATCTTTATCGAAGCCGGAAAGGTGCTCGGGTGCACGGGCAACTTCAGCCTTATCAGGCGGGTGGCGCTTCCCTCTTCCCTTCCTTCGATCGTATCCGGCATCAGGATCTCGATGGGCATCGGGTGGATGTGTCTTGTAGGTGCGGAGATCTTCGGTGCGGGAGGCGGAAAGTACGGTCTCGGAAAGAACCTGTGGACTTATTATAATCTCCACCAGATGCCGAGCGTGGTCGTGTACATGATTGTTTTGGGCCTTATCGGGCTCACGATCGACCTCGTCTTCAGGTATTTCGTAAACAGGCAGGCGCTCGGCTGGTCGGAGGAGGGTATCTGATGGCATCGGTTGACATCGAATCACTTTGCAGGGTCTTTACAAAAGAGGGCGATGAATCGGCGTCGGTCACGGCCCTCGACAATATCGATCTCCATATCGAGGACAAGGAGTTTGTCTGCCTTGTAGGACCTTCGGGCTGCGGCAAGACAACTCTGCTACGGATAATTGCAGGGCTTGACTTTCCCACTTCGGGCACCGTGGCAATCGACGGAAAACCTGTCGAAGGTCCGGGACCGGAGAGAGGTATGGTCTTTCAGGAGTATTCCCTCTTTCCGTGGCTTAGAATCGCGGACAACATCGGATTCGGCCTGACTATGAAGGGTGTTTCGAAGGCGGAGAAGCAGGAGAGGGTCGAGAAGTACCTTGATCTCGTCAATCTTGAGACATTCGGCCGGGCCTATCCCCACGAACTTTCCGGCGGAATGCGCCAGAGGGTTGCGATCGCGAGGGCGCTTGCAAACGACCCCGAGGTTCTGCTGATGGACGAGCCTTTCGGCGCTCTCGATGCGCAGACGAGGAATATGATGCAGAGGGAGCTTCTTGAGATCTGGGAGAAGACGCAGAAGACGATAGTATTTGTGACCCACAGTGTCGACGAGGCCGTCTTCCTTGCGGACAGGATCATCGTCCTCTCCCCCAGGCCGGGCAGGATCAGGGAGATAATCGACGTGGATCTGCCGAGAATCCGTGACAGAACGGACCAGAAATTCGCGAATCTCAGGCGTCATGTCCTCTCGCTTATGGAAGAAGAAAAGATCTGATCGAGAGGGGATAGTTAGGTTTATTAGTTTATATCCCCATTTTTTATAGCACATTCAAATAGCGAGGAGTTTTTTAATATGGTACGAAAACCCGCAAAAATGTACAGGGCCATCTCAAAAAGGGCGTATACAAGGCGAGAATATATGGGTGGTGTGCCCGGTTCAAAGGTCGTTCAGTTCGACATGGGCAACACGAAGGAACAGTTCCCTGTAGAAGTATCTATTCTTGCAGAGGAAGCATGCCAGATTCAGAACAAGGCTCTTGAAGCCGCACGTATGGGCGTCAACCGTAAGCTCCAGAAGGATATCGGAAGGATGAACTATCATTTCAAGCTCCGCACATTCCCTCACCAGGTTCTCCGCGAGAACAAGCAGGCAACCGGTGCAGGTGCGGACCGTGTATCCGAAGGAATGAGGATGGCGTTCGGAAAGGCTGTCGGAACGGCAGCACGCGTTCAGCCCCAGCAGAAGGTATTCACAATCTACACTTCTGAGGCATATGCAGAAAAGGCAAAGGCCGCACTGCGGAGTGCAGGATACAAGCTTCCGACACCGACCCGTATCGTTGTCGAGAAGTCAAAGTCAGCACAAATTTAAATTAAATATTTTTTTGGGTTTAATGCCCGTTAAATATTTTTTAGATTCGTTTGGTTTTTTTACCTGTTCCTATATTTCCGGCAGCCCGGGTAGGGGGGGCATGGCCGAATTTCACTGGAAGCTTATGCTCTTCTTCGCGGGAAAGCCACTCCCGGCCGTTTAATGATAAACGAGTCATCGAGATTTGCTGCCATTTCGATTATGACTTTGGCAGGGATTCCGATTGCCATAGTCTCCGGGGGAAAGACCCGGTTCTGGGTCGGGTCCACCGGACCCATGAATGCGGAATCTCCCGGTGCATTCTCAGTCAGTCCTCCCGGGTACGTTATTACCGTTGAGCAGGCGGGCCCCCACGGGACGATCACGGGTGAGAAGGGGTCTTCGCGACCGAAGTGAACGAGTGCCGCCATGTTCCGGATCTGCTCGGCGTTTCCGAAAAAGCAGAGTGAGCGAACACCGGGGACCGGGTCGGGAAGGGTTTCGCAGGGCCGGACGACGAGGTATTTTCCGGGTGGGGTTACCTTCCCGAGCGCTTTGAAAGAATTTCTGGTAATCTCCGGGCTTTTCTTGAGGTACTCGGCAGCCCCGTTATGGATGTCCGCTCTTCCCGTTGAAACGAAATATTCTACGTCTTCTGATTCGGGGCGGAAACCCGTATGGGATAGTCCCCCTCCACAGCAGCCTTCACCGGAGTCGGGCCCTATATAGATCCCGGGAATTTTCGGATCGGTTGCCATCCGGTATAAGGATACTGCCAGACAACGGTTTACTTCAGGCAGGTGGAGAACCTCGCCGGGAACATTCTCTGCACCGTATACCGCAAGAGGCCGTGCGGTCAGGCGGAACGCCGAAGCGAGCCTGCCTGCAATAGTGCGGAAATCCGCACGGATATCATTGTCAGTCATGACCGGGACCTCCGGTTTTTCACGGCCGGACTCTTCATGGGTCTTCCCTGCTGTTCTCAAGCCAGCCCATCTTTTCGTACCAGTCGTATTCGTGTGCGAACCGGTCCCTGTTGTTCGTTATCAACTGGCAGAAATACTTCCGTTTCTGCCTGTGGAGTTCGTCCTGGTCGGGATAGGCGATCTCGCCCCTGACAGCTTTTACAAGTGTTTTTCCTAGGGTTCTGGCCTCAGTTTCGGCTTTTGCGAGGTTAGAGGGGTCACGCCCGAGTGCAACTCCCACGCTGCCTGCGATATTTGCGCCGAGCGTCGAGAGGGTTTTGTTCATGTATCCCACGACTTCGTTCTCCCCGGAGCCTCCTGCGGTACAGACAGAGCAGCCTATTTTACCGGTCAGCATCTGGCAGTGGATTGCATCTGCCATCCTGTCGAAGAGTGCCTTCATCGGGGCTGGTACGCAGTCGATATAGTTTGGAGCGCCCAGCACTATTCCGTCGGCGTTCATTATGCTGTCGAAGATGTCTGAAAAATCGTCCAAAATGTTGCAGTCCCCTTTGGCATAACAGGTTCCGCAGGCCGTGCAGTATTCTATATGCTTTGTATAGAGGTCGATCAATTCGGTCTTCGCACCCTCTTCATTCGCCCCGGCGAGCACGGCATTTGTAAGCCGGAGGGTGTTGCTGTCCTTTCCCCGCGGGCTTGCATTCAAACCAAGCACTTTTATGTTTTTCATAGAGATACTTCCTAAAAATAGTTGACTGTGCAACTAATGGATGGTTAGTTTGAACTCATAAATAGTTGACGAGTCAACTTATGTAGGACCTTTAGACCATGACAGCGGACGATGAGAGGGGGCTTTCCTCCTGGGTAGATAATTGCGATATTCCGGCACCGATGATCTCGTTCCTGTACCGCACGATCCAGATTCGGTTTTCACAGGAACTTGTTCCTTTCAATATCGGGTGGGGCCATTTTACGATCCTGAAATCGCTGTATTACAGGGAGGGACGCAGCCAGGACGAACTGGCCCGTTCACATGGTTTCGACAAGACTATGATCTCGAAATCCATCGTCAGGCTCGAAAGAGAGGGTCTCGTCTACCGCGTGGTCGATCCCGCCGACAAACGGGTGAAGCGCCTGTACCTGACGCAAAAAGGCAGGGGGATCGAACCTGACCTGGTGCGAATCGGCAATGAGGTGAATGCAATGCTCGTGGATGGATTGTCCGGGGGGGACCGGGAGGAGTTGATTGGTATGCTCAGGAAAGTTTCTTCGAATGCAGCGGGTACTTTTGGGGCGAATTCCGTGAAAGAGATGTCTGATAATTTAAAATAAGTTGTTAGAAGTCATTCGTGATGCACGCCCCCTTTAGATCACCCATCACCCCGGCATCCTTCAGAAAAATTATCATTCTATTAGCCGGATAATCTGATAACACGCTTGCGGAGAATAATGAAAAATATGCCGGAGAAAAACCTGAGGGAAAAAGTGGCCGAAGCCGCGGAAGAAGCGATAAGGGGGGCGGAGATCAGGCTGCCGCCCGACTTTCTGCGTGCATTCGAAAAGACAATCGCCCGTGAAACGCGGGAGGTCGCGAAGTCCGAGTACGAAAATATCATGGAGAACATCAGGCAGGCGGAGACGCTCGGCCTGCCCCTCTGCCAGGATACCGGGCTCCACATATTCTATGTCACGATCCCCCCTGACGTTCCTTTTACAGACGATATATATCTCGGAATCCGTGACGGGGTAGAAAGAGCGACGAAAAGCGTTCCGTTAAGACCCAACGCCGTCGATCCCCTTACACGCCACAACACCGGCAACAATCTCGGGGACGAAACCCCCGCCATCCATGTCCGCCCCGGCGACAAGTTCACCATCACCGCGATGCCGAAAGGCGGAGGGAGCGAGAACATGTCGCGGATGGCCATGCTCCTTCCCTCCGAGACCGCGAAGGTGAAGGAGTTCGTCGCAGAGACCATGCTCATCGCAGGAGGGAGGCCCTGCCCGCCGGTCGTCCTCGGCGTCGGCATCGGCGGAACCTTCGACAGCGTAACCGCTCTTGCGAAGGAGGCCCTTCTCCAGCCCGTCGACGAGATGACCGACTTCGAGCAGGAGATTTGCGACGCCGTAAACGCCCTC
>NZ_AXDV01000013.1 GCF_000784355.1 Methanolacinia paynteri
AGGGGGAGATCCCCCTCCCTATAACCCTCCCCCCGTTGCGATAGGTCGCACTCGGGGATGGACAAGCATCCCCGAGTGCTCCATGAAAGTATGTCTTCGATCTCAAAACTCCAAAGTGCTGGGTCGTGTTCGATAAAGTTAATCTCTCCCGGCCGAGGCTACCCGGACGGGTAGCGTCCAGGCCGGGTTATCGCCATTGCGAAAGTTCGCGCAGCGAACTGAGCTTGGGCTGCCCCGTAGGGGCTTAAGCCCGATTTCAAACCACAGAAAACACTAAAAAACTCAATAATATTGAGGGAGCATATCTTTGTTACATGCAGATCGGAGTGATTGGCGCATCGGAATGCGACAAAACCCTTGACTCCGTTGCGGAAGAGACGGGACGGCTCATCGCTAAGAGCGGTGCTGTTCTCGTGTGCGGCGGAAGAGGCGGTGTTATGGAGTCAGCATGCCGCGGTGCTAATGGAGAAGGGGGGATGACACTTGGAATACTGCCCGACAGTTCATCGGGGAATCTGTATCTTGGTGCGGTTGTGAAGTCTAACCTCGGGATCGCCAGAAATGCACTTGTAGTCGGCTCTTCTGATGCAGTAATTGCTGTTGGCGGTTCATATGGCACATTGTCCGAGATTGCGATGGCCCTGAAGATGGAGATCCCCGTCTTCGGTCTTGAAACGTGGGACATCCCCGGAGTTGAAATGTGCAAAACTCCTGATGAAGCGGTTTCCAAAGCTGTTTTAGCCGCTGAAAACAGAATGTGATGCAGATGCTTATTGCGATAGTCAGCTCTTCGCTCGATCCGGCAGGAACGGCGATAAGGAAGTCGCTTTTATCGATGCTTGACACCGATGGGTCTGAAGATATTGTGTACGGCGGCCACACACTCCGCTTCTTCGAGACGAAAGATCGGCTGATCTACGAGAACAATCTTGATGAACGAACCGGTGCCGACCTGATAATTTTCATATCCCGGCATACGAGCAAAAATCCCTTTCCCGCTCTGACAGTTCACGTGACCGGAAACTATGGTGATGCCGCACTCGGCGGAGAACCCCGGTCGCTCGCCGCGGCAGCACCTGACTGGATGCATGCAGTATTAAACGAGCTGAATAAAAGAACCCCCGCGGAATACAGGGTTTCATACGAGGTGACGCACCACGGCCCGACCAATCTAAATACTCCTTCATTCTTCGTCGAGATCGGCAGTACCGAAAAAGAGTGGTGCGATGAGAATGCCGCACGGGCTGTTGCATCATCTCTCCTTGAAGTTCTCTCCGCCGGGAGTGTAAGCGGGATCAGGATCGTCGGGTTCGGCGGCAATCATTATGCGGCAAGGGAGACCGAAACTGCACTGAATTCTGATGCTGCCTTCGGTCACATCGCACACACGAGAAATGTTCCCCTGATCGATCGTGCGATGGTTGCACAGATGATTGAAAAGACATCCGCAGATGCCGCGTACATCGATAAAAAGGCGCTGAAAGGAGAGGATGTCAGAAAGATCGAGGAGCTGATCTCCGAAACAGGACTTCCGGTACTGTCCGAGGGGGAACTCCGCTCAATTTCCGGCCTTGAATGGAATACATATCTTGAAATAAGGAAGATCGCCGAAGCAGCGGTTCCCGGCTGTCACGTGGAAGTCCGGAATCTTAAGGGAAAAGGAGTTCCCGAACCATTTCAGGTTGACGGGGAGCTGATCCAGGAGGCAATTAAGGCCGATAAAAAGGATTTCTTCAATAATATCGATAAAATGCCGGTGGTATGCATCTACTCCGCCGACGGAAATTTTCAGCCAATTTTTATCTCGTATAAGGAAAATAGATTACAACTGATAAATGCTTTAATTACTTTGTGTGTTAAAATCTTACGCAAAGGAAGAGGTACGACCGTGGAAGGCGATCTCCTGACCCTGAAAAAGACGCGTCTTGATCCCCGTAAGGCTGCAGAACTGGGGATTAAAAAAGGTCCCCTGCTTGGAGAGCTTGCTTCAGGCAGGGAAGTGGAGGTCGACGGCAGAAAGATCAGCCCGTCCATGGTTCTTACAGTTGAGGAGAAGATCCTCAGAATACCCGGGTTGGAAGGATATCTATGATGAAATCAATTGTTGAAGAAGCGCTCAGCCGAGCAAACGAGGACGCAGAGATGATTGTTGACCGCCCTCAGGATAATGACGAGGAGCTCGAAGAGATCCTCCGCTCTCTAAGGACTGAAATTACTGTCGTGGGATGCGGTGGCGGAGGTTCGAATACCGTTACAAGGATGGCGGAAGAGGGAATCGACGGAGCAACCCTACTCGCCGTAAATACGGATGCCCAGCATCTGATAAGAACAAAGGCCGACAAGAGAATTCTCATCGGAAGACAGCGGACAAAGGGTTTCGGTGCAGGTTCGGTTCCCCAGGTTGGCGAAGAGGCGGCACTTGAAAACGAGGAGGAGATCCGCGGTGTTCTCTCCAACAGCGATATGGTCTTTATCACTGCAGGTCTCGGCGGCGGAACAGGTACCGGGTCTGCACCCGTCATCGCAAACGCCGCACGCGAACAGGGAGCGCTTACAATTGCGATCGTTACACTTCCGTTTACGGCTGAAGGCGCAATCCGTATGGAGAACGCGGAAGCCGGACTCGAGAGGCTTCGCGATGTTGCGGACACCGTGATCGTCGTTCCGAACGACCGCCTGCTTGAAGTCGTACCCCGCCTTCCACTGCACGCGGCCTTCAAAGTATCCGATGAAGTTTTGATGCGTGCCGTCAAAGGTATAACGGAACTTATCACACAGCCGGGGCTCGTCAACCTCGACTTCGCAGATGTCAGGACCGTCATGGAGCGTGGCGGCGTTGCAATGATCGGCATGGGTGAGAGTGACAGTGAGGATAAAGCCGCGGATTCGGTCAAGAAAGCACTCCGTTCTCCGCTCCTGGATGTGGATATATCCAATGCGTCGGCCGCTCTCGTCAATGTCGTCGGAGGTCCGGATATGACGATGGAGGAGGCCGAAGGAGTAGTCCAGGAGGTATACGAGAGGATTGATCCCGATGCGCGTATTATCTGGGGTGCCCAGGTCGATCCGGAGATGCACCACAAGATGCGCACCATGCTCGTCGTAACGGGGGTAAATTCCCCGCAGATCTACGGGCGCGGTGAAGATTCCGGTACACAATCCGGGCAGCCCCGCCGTGAATATGATATTGACTTTCTCAGGTGAAGAGTAAAAATGGCATTTAAATTCGATGAAGAACTGTTTAAGAAATACTGGCGCGTTCTAAAGCTCGCAAGAACTCCGGGCAGGGACGAGTTCCAGAAGATCGCCCTTGTTGCGGCAGCAGGAATACTATTAATCGGTCTGATTGGTTTCATCATATATATAATCATGAATCCATTCTTCTCGTAATTTCATTTTTCAGGGTTTAGGAAAATGACCGAAGAAGCTGTAAAAAACAAGATATATGCGATAAAAACGACCGCAAAACAGGAGCGGACGGTTGTCGACAATATAGTCAAGGCTCTGGAGGACCACGACGAGATCAATGTAGTCGCGGTCATGGCTCCCGACGAGCTCAAGGGATACGTTCTCGTAGAAAGCCCCGATCCAATAGCAAGGATCGAGCAGCTCAGGGAGATGGTTCCGAACGCCCGTACGGTGGTGAAGGGCGAGACCTCCTTCCACGAGGTCGAGCATTTCCTCGAGCCGAAACCGGTAGTCAGCGGAATTGACGAAGGTACGATCGTCGAGCTCATCGCCGGACCGTTCAAGGGCGAGAAGGCGATCGTCAAGCGTGTCGACACCTCCAAAGAGGAGATCACGGTCGAACTCTACGAGAGTATGGTTCCGATCCCGATCACTGTCCGCGGGGACAATGTCCGTGTGATCGACAAGATGGCAGAAGACTAAATTTTCTTTTTTATCTTTCCAATTGATAACTTTAAATTACTTAAAGACCAACCTGTACAGACCCAAGCTTTGGCAGACGGTAAACGCCGCCTGTCGGCAAAGGTGATATTACAATGGGAGAAGTAGTCGAGGTTTTGGTACCCGGCGGCAAAGCTACAGCCGGTCCCCCCTTGGGACCCGCACTGGGCCCTCTCGGAATCAATGTGAAGGCAGTTGTTGACGAGATCAACAACAAGACCAGGGAATTTAACGGAATGCAGGTTCCTGTTAAAGTTCAGGTCGACGACAAGAAGAACTTCACAATATCCGTGGGTGTCCCACCCGCAGCAGCACTCGTAATCTCGGAGTGCGGACTTGAGAAGGGTTCAGGCGAACCCAACACAAACAAAGTGGGAGACTTGCCGTTTGAAGCTGCTGTTCGCATTGCCCGCATGAAACTGGACGACATGCTTTCATATGATGTCAAAAACGCCGTAAAGGAAGTTGTTGGCACATGTGTAAGCGTCGGAGTCACAGTAGACGGCAAAAATCCGAAGGATATGTTTGCCCTCATCGATGCAGGCGAATACGACGGCCAGCTAAATTGAACAGACTATGAAAACCCATAGAAGATCCGTAAGGGTCGTTGAACTATGGAGGTATTAATTTGGTAGAAAGGGTCCAGATTCTTAAGGCCGTAAACGAGGCCGTAGAGAAGGCGCCAAAGAGGAATTTTCAGGAGAGTATGGAGATATCCATCAACCTGAAGAATCTCGATATGGCGCAACCGAAAAACCGTATTGATGAGACAATGATTCTGCCTAAGGGAACAGGCAAGACTGTAAAGATTGCCGTTCTCGGAAAAGGAGATATCACCACTCAGGCAAAGGCTGCAAGTGTAGATCTCATCATTGGACCAGAAGAGATAGAGCGTCTCGGCGGCGAGCCGCGTGAAGCAAGGAAAATGGCTGAAGAGTACAACTTCTTCCTTGCAGAAACAGCAGTAATGCCGCTTGTAGGACGTTATCTCGGTACAAGACTTGGTCCCCGCGGTAAAATGCCACAGCCCGTCCCCCCGGGAATGGATGTCGGACCAATCGTTGAGCGTCTTCGCAATTCTGTCAAATTCCGTACAAAGGACAAAATGACATTCCATGTCAGAGTCGGTTCGACCGGCATGAGTCCCGAGGACGTTGCAGAAAACATTGACGCTATCATGAAGAAGGTTGAGTCCAGTCTTGCGAGTGGATCTATGAACGTACGCTCGGTTTATGTAAAGACATCCATGGGCCCTGCAGTGAGGTTGATATAATGCCGTTATATACGACACACCTTCCGCAGTGGAAAAAGGATGAAGTTGGAAAGATCAAAGAACTCTCTGAGCAGTATAAACTGACAGGTCTTGTAGACCTTCACGGTATTCCCGCAAAACAGCTGCAGGAGATGCGCCGCGACCTGAGAGGCTCGGCAGTCCTGAAGATGACGAGAAATACTCTTATTGAGCATGCATTCAGCCAGCTCGGCGGAGACATTTCGGAAATCAACTCATATATCGACGGCCAGAGTGCTTTGATCTACACGAATGAAAACCCCTTCAAGCTTTACAAGAAGCTTAAGGAGACCATGACCAAGATGGTTGCAAAGCCCGGCGACATCGCACCGGAGGATATTTCCGTATCCAAGGGACCGACAGCGTTTCCGCCCGGACCAATCGTCGGTCAGCTTCAGCAGGCAGGAATCCCTGCAGCTATCGAAAGCGGAAAGGTCGTCATTCGTGAAAACAAAACTGTGGTAAAGGCGGGTGAAGAGATCAGCGCCAAGATGGCGGATGTTCTCGCAAAACTCGACGTCAGACCTATCGACGTCGGTTTGAACCTCCAAATCGCGTGTTATGAAGGCACATTCTTTGAGCCGAAAACACTGGACATTGATGAGAACAAGTACTTCAACAATGTTGTCCTTGCAGCTCAGCAGGCATTCAACCTGTCTGTTAATGCAGCATATCCGACCAAGACAACAGCCGGCGCAATCATAGGAAAGGCTGTCCGCGAGGCCAGAAACCTCGGAGTAGAGGCAGCGGTCTATGAAAAGGACGTTGTCGAAATGATCATCGGACGTGCACAGAGAGAGATGCTTGCACTCAGGGCAATTGTTGAATAAAATAAATAAAAGGTGAAAAAAATGGAGTACATCTACGCAGCACTTATTCTGCACAGCGCAGGAAAGGAAATTAATGAAGAGGCTGTCTCAGCAGTTCTGACAGCCGCAGGTATAGCAGTCGACGACAGCAGGGTCAAAGCTCTTATCGCAGCTCTTGACGGAGTTGACATTGCAGAGGCAATCGAGAAATCCGCAGTAGCAGCAGTAGCAGCAGCACCTGTAGCGGCAGCACCCGCAGCAGAAGCAGCACCTGCTCAGGAAGAGGCAGCAGAGGAAGAAGAGAAAGCTGACGAGGAAGGCGGAATGGCCGGTCTCGGAGCACTCTTCGGCTAAATTCTTTTTTTACTTAGTATTCTTTAGCTCAGTACGCAATTCGGCGTATTACCCTGATAATTAAAACAGAATTTTTATTATCTTAAAATCTGAATTTCTAATGTTTGCGGTCGGGGATTAGTGCCGTAAATACTCAAAATATCTGGTCTGATTTATAAAATTTCGTTTGATTTCTAAAAATATCAATGAATCCTGGTGTGTACATTTAATGGTAGCTAAAGGTAAAGCAGATGAAATTCTGTCGAAATGCAGGGATGCCACGTCTCAGGCCGTCGAAAAGGCGACTGTTGTGAAAAAATCCGCATCATCCGGCATTTCATCAGCAATTAGTGATATGCGGGATAAACCGGCGTCAGGTCCGGACCCCGGCGGGAATAAGACAGGATCTTTCGACGGCAATTCGCAAGCCCCAAAAGAGACTGGTGAATGTCTTCTCCCCGGTGAACTGGTCCTCTCCACTTCAGGCGGAGCGGAAGATCGGGAAGAAAGAAGAGCGGATGATACAGGTGAAGAAGAGATCAGGCATTCGACTGATGAGATTATCAACGGATGCGGGAGGAATATTGCAGACTGCTTCAAGTCCGGTCTGCGTGATAAAAAACTGCTGACAATTGCCGGAGCAATGGGGATTGTATGGCTGATAATAAGCCTGCTTCCGGCGATCGGAATAAATCCCCTGCCCGTTCAGTTCCTTTCGTTCCTGACGTTCGCCCAGGGCGGACTTACAGGGGGAGGGCTCGGATTTATCGGGGGAATTATCGGGAAAGGTCTGATCGCCTATTTCGTAACTCTCGTGATCGCAGGAAGGATCACCTCCAAAAGCACTGTCTCGTCTCTCCGCTCATTTAAGGCGAATATCTCCGGGAAAAAATGGGATTCGGTCTCCATTGCTCCCCTGCTGATCGGTGTGGGATCGGCTCTCGTGATCTACAACTTCCTTGCAGGGACGTCGAGTGTATTCAACTGCATGGTGGGAGTTGTGGCATTCATAGTTGCCGCCCGGTCCCTTTCTTCGGGAAAGGGCTGTATCAGGAAGATCTTTGCCTCCCTGTTTGCAAAGGACGGACGTGCTGATACCGGTTTTGTTACAAAAATTATGGCCGGATGGGCGGCAGGATTCGGACTTGGGGCAGTCCTGTCCCTTCTTGGAGGAATACTCGGGGGCTACATCTGCTATATCGCTGGAGTCGTCATACTGCTGGCAGGAGCCGGGCTTGTGTATTCCTCGGGAAGAAAGGAAGGTGCATCTGCATGAACCGGACAACTAAAGTCCTGATATTCGCACTGGCCTTTTTCCTGCTCGCCGGTATTGCATCTGCGAGCTATTCACTTACGGATACCGGTAGTTACGACTATGTTCTTGGTGAAAAGTACATCCACAGCATGGAGGGGGACGAGTATGTCGTCGAGATGCCCATTAATGTTTATAAAAAAGGGACCGGCGATCTCCTCGCAACTGAGGACACCCTCCTGATAGTGGGAAATCTTGGCAAGGTGGAGCCTGAATCACTTCGCGTGGATGTATCCACCCTTCCAGTGGAGATATCCAGCTATACATACGGCAATCCCTCTGTCGATGAATACACCGGAACCGGAGAGGTCACGGGCAGCTATTATATGCTGACCGATTTCGGCATCAACCGCAAGTCCCAGACAATAGATGAATTTGTTTCCTACCTTAAAGGCGAGCTTCAAAAAGAGGTCGAAGGCTCCAGTGCGAATATCGAGTATATCGATACGACCGTAAACGGTCACCGTGTTGTAGGTGTTCTTGAAGTTGTTGACGATTCCAACTGGAAGGCGGGCGGCATAAACACCGACAACCACAGGAGCAACCGTTTTGTCTATTATGTCATCAGGGAGGACTTTTATCCCGAAGGTTCAGGGTTTGCGTATTTCAAAATAGACGGAAGCTTCAGCCTCACGCATACTCTCGGGAGAAAACTGTCCAGCTACCCTTACCCCTCGGAGAGCCAGATCAACTCCGCAATATCGGAGATGGATCGTGCTCTTGCAAATGCGATGACCTTCCTCGATTCGGTAATCGATGACGCGGCGAATGCAAAGGCGAAACTTATCGTCGGTAATTATGATGAGGTCTTTGGCGGCTACGGGGCGGGTGCGTTCTCGATAAACACACTTGCAGGCGGCCCGGGAGATACTGATTACGGGATTCCGCTTGTAATAGTAATGGGGATTCTTGCAACAGGCGCCGCACTTGCCGGCGCTTCGGCGGCTTCCAGCGAAGGTGTCCTTGAGAGCGGACGTACAAGCACGTACAGGATGAGAATCCGGAAGGATTTCGGGGACTATGTAAAATGCGGTGCCGATCCCGAGACGCTCTATGCAGCAATAATTGAGACGACCGCGGAAGGAAACGAGATCGAAAGGGAAGACCTCTCGTCGTCGATTACGATGTCGTCAGGCGGCGGTCTTGTTGTCGGCGACCAGGCACTCTCGGGCGGGTACATGGCCGCTTTAATCTCGGCGGCCGAAGATGAGGCTGCCGAAGAGGGTGTAGTCAGGGTATCCTATACCGGAAAGGGCGGGTCGTTTACAAACAACATCCGTTTCAGGATAATCGGAAAGCCACGGATTGAGTTCCCCGAACAGGGCGATGCACTGGATATGCGGCTGAATGTATTCTACGGCGACGGCCTGACCTATGATGTCGAAGTGGAGCTCGTAAACTTCCTGGAGCCACCAAAGGAGATCACAGTCAGCAAATCGGATGAGGCGCCTGTTTCATGTTCAGTCGGAAAAGCAGACAAAGCAGCGGCCGGCGATAACCGCTACATAGTAAAGGTTGTCAACAACAGCCCTCTTCCCGAAAAAGACGCACAGGTCAGGAGTTTTCCTGTATGGGTTAAGACGACAACCTCAGAAGATAAGATCGTCGAGGACAGTTTTACCTTGTACTTATATCCCGAGGGCCTCAGTGTCACCGGTGTGGTGTACGACAAGGAAGGGCATGCACAGTTTGCGGCATACGACGATACCAACACCGAAGAGGACGATGTCATGGAGACAGACTTCTTCGTTAACCTTGCCGTAAGAGTAACCGAGAATGGCAAAGAGGTAGTAAAGCTTGTCGAAGGGACGGATTATGCCCCTGAATTCAGCAGCCTTAAAGGAACGGACCAGAAAACCGGCGTCCTGACCTCGAAGTTCAGGTACGAGATCGAAAAGAGGCCCGACAATACGAATAAGGCGTACAAATTTATGCCCTCACAGCAGGTAGGCGAGCCCGACAACGACCCGTATTACCTTACCCTTCCGATATCCTGTGAGTACGCCAACGAGACATACGAACTCAATCTCCCTGTAAGGCTTATAGGCGACAAACTCGGCGTAAGAAGCGACCGGGAAAGGGAACTCGAACTCCTGAAGACGAGGGTTCAGAAGTTCGGAATGAGTCCGGAGGTCGCACGTTTCCTGAGAGAGAACGCAGGCAGTCTTTCGGCCGCCCAGATCCGCCTGATCAGCAAGAAGATCGTCTATGATTCGATCGTCTACTATACACAGGAGTCCGCTGACTTCATGCAGACAGCCGATTCGATGAACGACTGGATAAACTACCTGACTGTTGTAAAATGGTTTGGAGATCAGGCGTTCTCATACCTTGCGACGATCTATTTCGGCCCTGCTGCAGAGGCGATCCTTACCCCGGCGAAGGAGCTTTCTGTCGAGATTGTCGGTGAACTGTCGTCAGATCTCTTTATGGGATATCCTGTTGACTGGAACGAGATAAAATCAGGGCAGCACATATCTGAGATGATAGAGAACTATGTGAAGTCATGCTTCGAAGATATCGGGAAGGCCAGCCCGAAGAAACTTGCATACGTTATCGCGGGCCTGTGTATGTTCAACCTGATACGCCACTACACGTTCGACCTTGACGAGAACGGAAAGCGCAACTGGTATAATGCATTTATCTCGGCATTCTCCGATATATCTCTTGAATTCTTCAAGAATAAATTCGGAAGCTTCCTGAAAGGAAAGCTCGACGATCCGAACTCCGGCATATCGAAACTTCTCAAATCTTCGACTGTCAGGATGCTCGAAGAGATGATGCCCGAGGGCAGATTGTCGGTACCGGGTGTAAATTCGCTTACCGACGACGCAACGGCCGGAACGGCACTCAAGAAATATGTCGAGGAGATTTTCGGCCTTGGCGCATCCTATGTGACACAGACGGCAGGAAAGATTGCAGCCGAGGGAGTCTTCGTCAAAGTAAAGATAGGTGAATCTGATTCAGACCGCAGTGTCGACTGGTATATTGTCGTGGACCCGATCAAAGCGGCAGACAAGATATTCGAGTATATCTTCACATCCCTCTATGAGTCGTTCCCGTTCCCGACAGCAGAACCGGGTCCTGCAAGCGATCCCCGCGATCCGTTCTACATGAACCCGTCTAGCAACCAAAAGATAGGATAATCCTTTTTTTATTTTTTGTTCAAACGTATTGTTATCCATCCCTGCTGTCATCGCTTTTGTAACCTCCGCAGGGTTATTTGTTGGTACGACTGGTGTCTTTGAGTATGTCATGCCTGGCAGTTATCTGCCTGTTTTAACGAACAAATAGGATAATATTTTAATATTTACCGCTCATTTGATATTTGTAACAAATGGAAGTGTGTTTTATGAAGAAAATGTTCGTTTTAATCGCAGCCGTTTCGATACTTGCTGCATTACTGCCTCTTTCGGTATCTGCTGAAACAATCGGCGGAGATCAGGGATGGATTAATGTCTATTGTAACGTTGACGGAGCATCTGTGTATTTCGATGGTCAATACAAGGGAGAGATTGTTAACGGGATCTATACCCAGGCAGTCTATTCGACAGGTACGCCCTATCATTCAATAAGTGTTGAAAAATCAGGATACTCTACATGGTCTGAAGAGCTGGATACAAATCCCGGAATGGGAGAATCCATGAATGTGTATGCCACAATCAATCCGGTCACAGTAGTACCTACGTTAATCGGTGGGGATGTCGGTTACTATACAGTCTACTGCAATGTTGACGGAGCAGATGTCTACTTCAACTCCGACTACAAGGGCCAGACTGCGAATGGTGAACTTACAGTAGAGGTCTATACGACCGGAACACCCTATACGACATATACAGTCAGCAAGTCCGGCTATACATCATTTACAGCCCAGATCTCCGAGTATCCTGCAGCAGGAGAGACCGATAAACTCTATGCCACGCTTGTCGCATCACAGCCCACAGCCACGCAGGGAAGTCCGGTTTCAGTATTCGCAGTGATAGGGGCATTGATTGCAGGTCTTGTAGGATTTGCTTTAATTGCAAAAAAGAACTAAAATTATCCATTTTTTAAAAAAGAAATATTCTTAACCTTTACAGGCTACACTACTGATAACAATTCATTCTGTGCCTTAACAGTCTTTCCGGAGTGCGCAATATGCCTGAAAAAATTCTCATATTGGATGATGAAAAGCCAATACTTGAGATTATGTCTTTGTTTTTAAGGAGAAAGGGGAATGAAGTCTCCTGCTTTTCCAGCGGAACGAAGGCCCTTGAAAGCCTCAGGCAGGAATCGGAAGCAGGCGTCCCTTATACTGTGGCAATACTCGATGTATCCGTACCTGGAGATCGTGGTGCCAGGGAACTTGTCGGACCGATGAAAGAGACAAATCCCGGTCTGAAGGTAATCATATCCAGCGGTGATTCTGTAGAAGGAGCGATGGAAAATCCGTCTTTGTATGGATTTTCAGCTTCACTAAAAAAACCGTTTCGGGCAGCCGATATCGATAAAGCCATTGAAGAAGCCAGGAAAAAATAACATAAGATCTTTAATTTTTTTGGAATTCGTGATGCCTTATATATCTCTTTACAGGCTGATTGCAACATAAAAAAGATACTATCTATTTGAATTCTTTATTTCACCAGGCTGGAATTTCTTCCTTTTTTGCAATTGATGAATCTGATGGTGATTATCAAATTTACCGCTTTAAAAACATATATATACATCTTTTCATACAAGATAAAATCCTGGAAAAGAGCCGATAGAATACCTGTTCCTACAGAATGTCAATAAAGAGGTCAATTATGGATCCCCGTTTATCAACAGCCTTCAGGCGACTTGTTGGCTCCCTGCTAATTTTGGTTATAATGCTTAATTTAATAATATCGCCGGGATATGCCGCTTATTCTGAAGATCAGGTTCTGGTGGTCGGCGCTGACGAATATTTCCCCCCCTATGAGTATATAGATTATAACGGCCGTGCCGCAGGTTTCAATATAGACATAATGAATGCAGTCGCCGAGGAAATGTCGCTCAATATCAGCGTACAGCCCGGCCCCTGGCATGAAGTGAGGAACGATCTCGAAAGCGGCAAAATCGACTTCATAAGCGGTATGTTCTACTCCGAAGAGCGGGATGAGGTGGTCAATTTTTCAGAACCATACATCTCCGTCTCGCATGCAATATTCGTAAGGGAAGGTTCGGATATAAGCGGCCCTGAAGACCTGAAGGGAAAGGAGATTGTCGTCGAAGAAGGGGACATCATGCATGACTACGCCCTGGGGCTCGACAGTTCGAATACGATAATTACCACGCACAACCAGTCCGAGGCACTTTTACTTCTTGCCTCGGGAAAATACGACGCAGCCCTCCTTTCGAAGCTGCACGGGGAGCACCTGATTATGCAGTACGGAATTGCAGGAATCATCACGGCGGGTCCTCCCCTGGAGATAAGGGAATACTGTGTTGCCGCTTCTGCAAATGCAAGCAACCTCCTTCCCGTAATAAATGAAGGCCTAGTAATAATCAGGAACAATGGAAAGTACGATGAGATCTACAAAAAATGGTTCGGTGTTTTTGAAGAGAGGGAATTCTTTCTTACACTGATAAATATTGTAATTTTCATTCTTCTGCCTGTTATTATCCTCCTCGCCATAGCATTGATCTGGTCTGTTTCCCTGAGAAGAAAACTGACTAAGACCTCGTCAGAACTGGAGGATGAACTGGTAAAACAGGAAAGAGTCAAAAAGGCGTTGCAGGAGAGCAAAGATAAGTATGAAGTCCTGTTTAATTCTTTAAATGAGGGAGTATTTCTCTGTGAATATGATCCTGTCAAAAAAAGCGGCAGGATAATCGAGGTAAACGATACGGCCTGCCGCCGCCTGGGTTATACCCGTGAAGAAATGATGGGGAAGAATCTCTTCGATATTACCCGGATGCTCTCCTACGATTGTGAAACCCTGGTTGAAAAACTTACCAAAGAAAAGAATGAGATATCGTACTATGCGGAGCATGTGAGAAAAGACAGATCCGTATTCCCTGTACATGTCAAGGCACGCCGTCTTACTTATGGCGGCGGAGAATATGTCCTCCAGCTCGCGCGTGACATCACGAAAGAGAGAGAATTTGGTGAACGCGAGGCCGAAGCCCTGAAAAAAATCGAGATGAACCTGATACAGCTCGCAACTCTTAATGATGAGATTCGCAATCCTCTTACCGTGATCGCCGGAGTGACGGATATGGAGACGAAAGATTCCAGGAATATTATCCTTGATCAGGTTAGAAGGATCGACGAGATAATCAGCAGGCTTGATCGCAGCTGGATCGAATCGGCAAAGATAAGAGAATTCCTCAAAAAGCACATGGAAATTAACGAAAAAGACGAATTATCCGAAAAAAAATGAATATAAATTTGGACTGGTCCTAAAATAAAACAAGGGAATCCTTATTTTTATACAATATCCTAAAGCTTCAATTCCGCGATCAGGTTCCTGATAAAAAGCTCGTGAAGCCTGAGATCGTCCCCCAGTTCCGGGTGAAACGCAAGAACCATATTTTTGCCCTGCATTGCTGCGACGATCCCGTCATCTATCTTTCCGATGACTTTCACCCCGGGTCCTGCCGAGACTGCAACCGGTGCCCGGATGAAGACAGCCCTGAACGGCTCCGAAAGGCCTTCTATCTGTATTTCCGATTCGAAAGAGTCCTTCTGCCTCCCGAAGGCGTTCCGCCTCACTTCGATATCCATTATGGATAACGGCTTTACGTCATCATCATCGACGATCCTCGAGGCAGAAAGCACCATGCCGGCGCAGGTGGCGAATATCCCTCCACTGAAAGTCTTTAACGGCTCCCTCAGGTTATTCCTGTCGATCAGGCGCGATATTGTGGTCGACTCTCCGCCCGGTATTGCAATGGCCTGGCATGATTCGACATCTTCCGGCCTTTTCAGGGCGAAGACCTCATAACCGTCAATATCCTTTATAGAGTCCAGGGTTCGGTCAAATGCATCAAGATGCTCACTGACGTCTCCCTGGAGGGCAAGAACTCCTGCCTTAATTTCCACGGGTGGAAAGCACCTCGTCTTCCCTTAACAGGTGTACATCGAGGCCGGGCATTGCATCTCCGAGGCCGCGGCTGACTTCGGCGATGACTTTAGCATCGGTGAAGTGATCAACCGCCTGAACGATTGCGGAGGCCATAACTGAAGGTTTTTCAGACTTGAATATTCCCGATCCCACAAACACGCCGTCGGCACCGAGCTGCATCATCAATGCGGCATCTGCGGGCGTTGCAATGCCTCCCGCAGAAAAGTTTACTACAGGAAGTCTTCCCAGTTTTGCACATTCGGCGACGATGTCGACAGGAGCTTCGATGCTTCTTGCATAAGCCGCAGTCTCCTGTGATGACATTCCCTGGAGCATCCTGATCTCGCCCGTAATCGATCTCATGTGCCTGACGGCCTCGACAACATTGCCTGTGCCTGCTTCGCCTTTCGTCCTGATCATTGCAGCCCCTTCTGCAATTCTCCTGCAGGCCTCCCCGAGATTCCTGGCGCCGCATACGAAAGGAACTGTGAACTCTTTTTTATCTATATGAAATTCCTCGTCGGCTGGTGTGAGGACCTCGCTCTCGTCGATCATATCGACGCCGATTGCCTCAAGCACTCTCGCTTCGACGAAATGGCCGATCCTTGCCTTTCCCATTACCGGGATCGTGACCGCATCGATGATCTCTTCGACTATTGCGGTGTCCGCCATCCTTGCGACACCGCCAGCCTTCCTTATATCTGCCGGAACACGCTCAAGGGCCATTACCGCAACTGCGCCTGCCTCTTCTGCAATTACAGCCTGTTCTGCATTAACGACGTCCATTATTACGCCGCCCTTCTGCATCGAAGCAAAACCTCTCTTGATAAGTTCTGTTCCGAAACGTAATTCCTCAAGTTTCATGCTGTAGTAATATTGTCCAATATCAGCAATAATATAATTGCATAATGCCGGCGAAAAAAAGCGGGAGTGTGGTGCTCATCTCATCAGAAGGCCTGCAAGGACGCACTGCCCGAAAGAGATGCATCCGTCTCCCAGCGGTAGTTCCCTGTTGAGGAGGGGTTTCAGGTTGTTCTTCTTCAGCTCATCGATTATAGTCGTCCTGATATTATGGTTGTATGCCACTCCGCCGCTGACTGCGACATCCTCGAGGCCGTATTTCTCGGCAGCCATTACAGCCATATGTGCAACTCCTCTGGCGAGATTGTACTGGAATGATGCAGCAAGATCGGGGATATTCATGGTTCCTGATTTCTCAAGTGCTGTTTCAAGCAGGCCCCTTGTCGAGAGAACCATCCCCGCTTCATCGCTCGTATATTCCAGGTCCCATGACTCACATCTACCGGCTGAGGCTACCGATTCAAGTTTCATCGCCGGTTCCCCGTCGTATGTTCTTTCGCGGCAGATGTCGAGAAGGGCTGAAGCGGCATCGAGGACTCTCCCGGTACTGCTGGTCTCTGCCACGTTGAATCTCCTTTCAACCTGTTTCTTCAAAACCCCGAGTTCCATATCGCCCCAGCCTCTCGCTGAGAGGAGTTCTAGGACTTCGTCCGACTGCATTATTCCGTATAACATTCTCCCGGGGAAGCGGGTGGCCAGGTCACCGCCGGGCATCAAAACGGTTTCCAGGTGACCTACTCTTTTTAGATCGGTGATTTCGCCTGCGAAGATCTCCCCGCCCCAGATCTTTCCGTCGTCACCGTAGCCGACACCGTCGATCGCGATACCTATACAGGGTTCGGTGGTTACTGCCGCAATGTGGGCGCGGTGATGCTGAACCGCCACGGTTTCAAGGCCCTTAGATTCGGCAATCTCTTTAGCGTACCTTGTCGAGAGGAACTGTGGATGGAGATCGTGTGCGATAAAATCATATTCTGCCCCAATGATCCTTCCCATTTTTTCAACAGTTTCCCTGAGATAGCCGAGTGTCGGCGGGTTCCTTACATTTCCGACGTGGGGGGACGTATACGTGAATCCGCCCTTGTATATTGTCGCGTTCGAATTCAGTTCCGGGCCCACCCCGAGAATTACTGCTGAACCGAGGTCGATCCCGATCCTCTTCGGTGCATAACCTCTCGACAGGCGGATGATATAGCCCTCTCTTACAACCGAATCGTCACACCTGTTTTGAATATGGCGGTTATGGGAGAGGAAGTAATCGACACAATCTGACAGTTTCTTTACTGCCTCACCCGTTTCTGTGATCATGGGATTTCCGGGAGAATTGGCGCTCGTCATGATCAACAGCGGGTTTTTGAGGTGCGAAAAGAGGAGGTGGTGAAAACCCGTGTAAGGCAGCATGCACCCGAGCGTATTGAGGTTTGAGATATCGGGATGCGATGCCGGATCTTTTTTATAAAGCACCATAATCGGGTGCTCCGGGCCGGACAGGGTCTCTTTCTCCTCCGGGGAGACATCGCAGATGTCTTCGACGGTATCCCAGAGGCCCATGACCGCAAGCGGCTGCTCTGTCCTTCCGAGGCACTTCTTGAGTTTCAGGGCTGAACTCTCGATACAGACCAGATGATAACCGCCAATTCCCCTGATCGCAAATACCCGGCCTTCATCGAGAAGTTCGGCGGTCTTCACTATGGGATCATCTGTGTCGACATGTTTGCCGTTTTTGTCAAGCAGTTCGAGGGCGGGGCCGCAATTTTCGCAGGCTATGGTCTGTGCATGATGGCGCCGCGATCGCGGGCTGGAGTATTCTCTTTCGCATTCAGGGCAGCAGGGGAAGTCGTTCATCGTCGTTCTTTCCCTGTCATATGGGATCTCCCTGATGATGCTGTATCGTGGGCCGCAGTTGACACATGACGTCGCCCAGTAATTCTCGTACCTGCCGTCTTTTTCAAAGATATCCTTTACACATTCGTCACAGATGGCGACATCCGGCGGGATAAATCCGGTGAGTTCTCCTGTTCCGCTTTCGACAATCCTGAAATCCCGGGGGTGATGATCTGCATTTTCTTCAGGATCCAGTACCTCGACTGAATCTATCCTTGAAAGGATGGTCCCTTTTGAAACAGATTTGAGGAATTCATCGAAATGATCTCCGAATGCAATGATCCTGACTTCACTTCCGAGATTTTTCACCGAACCCCTGATTCCGTATTTTTCTGCCTCCGAGTACACGAAGGGCCTGAAACCCACTCCCTGTACTATTCCCCTTATTATTATCTGACCACTTTTACGCATGAAAAAAACCGGGATGCAGTATTATCACAAACTATATGATGATTTAAACCCTCAAAACGGATAAATCTAATGAAAATGTCATTATTTTCTGGTTTTTCATGTATGTCCGGTACCATTTTTTTATAAACAAGTTTTATTTTTTTATATGACTAATAATTAAATGGGTTTTTGCTTTGACAGGACATATAAGAATCGTAAACGATCCAATTGATCTCGTTCCTCTTCTGATAACATTCAATAACCCTGAGTATAAGTTAATCTATGACAGGCTCAGTAAAAACTGGATGACAGAAAAAGAGCTTTCTGAGGATATTGAACCTGAGCAGGTTACCGGTTGTCTTGCACTGCTGAAGAAAGGAAACCTCATAGAAGAACAGTGGCGGATGCCCAAGCCGGGAGATAAGCCGCAGAAAGAATATAAGACAACATACAGCAGGTTCAGGGCGAACTTTCAGTGTACAATGGACGACCTCGGTGATCTGATCCATGCGTCAGTATCGACTGATGAGAAGTTGAGAGATATTGTAGATGTAATTGAAAAAGAAGTTCGCGGAGGCAACAAGTCATTAAATGATCTGGCAAGAAATCATAATGTCAGTCCGGTTTTCATCAAGGGGCTTGCAAAGCGTCTTCCGAACCTCGATGTAAAAGGACAGGGGCTGGTATTCGTTGAGAAACCTGGAGAATGATCCGTTATATATCATACTGAGAAGCAAGAGAGAATCAACAAAATTTCAGATCCTCGTGGATATTGCAGAGAACCAGCCGTCCGTCCGGCAGCAGGAGATCGCGGAAAAGCTTGGTATAACACCGCAGGCTGTATCTGACTATATCCGTGATCTTGTCGACGACGGCATGGTATATTCACAGGGCAGGGGCAGCTACAAGATCACGTATAAAGGGGTCGAGTGGGTCTTAGCCAATGCAGAGGCATTGCAGTCATATGCAAAGCATGTAACACGTGATATAATTCAGCAGGTCTCCGTATGGACTGCGATTGCCGATTGTGAAATAAAAAAGGGAGATTCTGTCGGTCTCTTTATGAGAGACGGTCTTCTGTATGCGTCCCACAGCGATCAGTCTGCGGTCGGTAATGCAGAGAATAATGCGGTGAAAGGCGCCGATGTGGGCGTTATAGATGTAAAAGGGATAATCGACCTGAAAAAAGGCACTGTTCATATATGCAAGATCCCGCGGATCCAGAGAGGCGGGTCGGATTCTGTATCATATGAAAAATTGAAAGAAGTGCTTAACGATGCCGGTTTTATTGGTGTTGTAGGGATTGAATCGTATATCGCCGTGGGAAAGGCGGGATTTAAGGCTGACGCATTCTTCGGTGCCGGCGACGCTGTGATCGATGCTGCGTTTCATGGCCTCGAATGTGCAATAGTTATTGTTGATGAGGAGTTTACGGACTTTCTTAAGAGGATAGAAACTTCAGAACTGGCATACAAAATGTACGATTTCGTATCCTCATGAGACTTGTCGTAAATCCCCAGAGAGGATCATATAAGATCTTTTTTTACGACCGGAATCTGGTTGCCGGATCGGGTATAGTTGAGATTGTCAGGACCGGAAAAGGATTCCGGCCGAAGAATTATAAATATAAACCTGTTGAAAAGCGGCAGTATAAAAATATCCCTTCAAAAGAGTTGATCTCGGCGCTTCGAAGATCGAATATCTACATGACTGTCGGCGATAAAAATTTTGAATCTTTTTTATCAGATCTCCAGATTCCGTTCAAATATTTAAACGCCTGCCGGACATGCCTTATCGAAGACCGGATCACTCCGCTGAAGAATAAGAATTCTGTTAGATATGGCAGAGAGAAGATCTGCCTGGACTGTGCAAAGAAGGAACTCAGGAGGGAGCTGGGGTATCTCGGCGGAACCGGTGCGCTCTCGTCCGCTCATCTTGAAAAGCTTCTTGAACTGTATATGGACTTAAACAGGGTCCTCGGAATGGTCCAGCCCGATCGCCTCGACATGTCGAAGACTCTGTTCGACAGGCTCGAGGCGCACGAGATAAGGAAAACTTCTGCGATAAAGGACCTGCCTCTACCCAAGCGTTTCAAAGAGCATTGCGGTGTCGAGAACCTGATGCCGGTCCAGCAGCTGTCGGTTGAAGCCGGACTGCTGGAAGGAAAGGATCAGCTTATCGTGGCTGCTACTGCGAGCGGAAAGACTTTCATCGGGGAGATGGCAGGCGTGAAGAATTTTCTGGAGAACAGGGGGAATACTCTCTTTCTCGTTCCGCTTGTGGCCCTTGCCAACCAGAAATATTCACGCTTCACGAAAAAATACGGATTTCTTGATGTCTCGCTGAAGACCGGGGTTTCGAGGCTCAACATTCCCGAGACACGTGTGAAAGCGAACCGCAGCATGGACTCCGCGATAATTGTCGGGACATACGAGGGCGTGGATTATATGCTCAGGTGCGGCAGGACCCTCGGAAAGATCGGGACAGTGGTTATAGACGAAGTCCAGAACCTTGAGGAGCCCGAAAGAGGGCACAGGCTTGACGGTCTTATATCGAGGCTGAAGTTCGTTGCTCCCCATGCCCAGTTCCTCTATCTCAGTGCAACCATAGGGTTCCCGCACCTGCTTGCAGAAAAACTCAACTCAAGTCTTGTTGAGTATATGGAGCGGCCGGTTCCACTTGAAAGGCACCTGATATTCGTCAACAGGGGAGAGAAAATAAAACTCATCAAAAGAATGGTGTCGACCGAGTACAAGACTAAGTCTTCGAAAGGTTTTCGAGGGCAGACAATTGTCTTTACATTCTCCCGTTCGCGCTGCCATGATATTGCGGACGCAATAGGCGAAGGAAAGGCTGCGGCGTACCATGCAGGTCTGACTGCAAAAGAGAGGCGCGAGGTCGAGACAAAATTCGAGAAGGGCGAGCTCTCGGCTGTGGTGACTACGGCGGCTCTTGCGGCCGGTGTGGACTTTCCTGCTTCCCAGGTGATCTTCGATTCGCTTGCGATGGGAATTGAATGGCTGACTGTTCAGGAGTTTTCCCAGATGATGGGCCGTGCAGGGAGGCCAGATTTTCATGATATGGGTAAGGTTGTAGTTCTTGCTGAGCCTGGTGCGTCGTATTCGCGTGATTCGAAACTGACGGAAGAAGAGGTTGCCATAAATCTCCTGAAGGGGGAGATGGAGGAGGTGTCCCCGGTTTACAATGACGAGGAGTCTTCCGAAGAACTGGTTGCGAACTCTGTCGTATGCGGCGGAGATATTGACAATCTCGAGCGGATCTGTGCATCGATGGTTGGAGAGATGATCGATATCCTGCCTGTACTAAAGAAAAGGAATTTCATTAAGGTGAGCGGTAACCAAGTCGTTATGTCCCCTGCTGCCAGGGTTATGGCAGAGCATTTCATAGGGATAAATACGTATGACAAGATCCTCTCGCTCATAACGGTTTCAGACGACCCGCTGGAGATTCTTGCAGAGATCGAATGCGATGAACCTGAGAAGAATCAAAAATAACTTCTTTTGTGGATTTTTCTTTTGTGTCTGGAAATATATTTTTATCAGGTGTATTGTTGGCAACCTCAGGGCCTATCTGTGGTGATGTTCAGGGGATAGACAAGTATCCCCTGAACGGAGAGACGCGGTAAGATCATCACGCGTACTGAACAACTTCCTCCAAAAAAAATCTCTACTGTCTCCGGGAGTGGATGTACGCGGGAAGTAAGCGCCTGAAAAAATTATTTAAAAAAAAGTCCGATTATCCTTGTTCCTGGGCGGATTTGTATGCATCGTACATACTGTAGATCCATATTATCAGGTATAAGATGATTACTCCAAAGGTCATTAATGAGAGAAATCCTAAGATTACTGCAAGAACGAACAATAAAAGCGCTTTTAAAAATTGTCCTGTATAAAACTGCCCGAGTCCGGGTATGAAAAACGACAGTATTACTGCCAGTATCGGTGATGCCATATACCTTCTTTCCTTCTGTGTTGTATTTAGTGGTTTTGTTTTATAGTGGCGACCGTCTCTTTTTGGACTTCAAATTCTTCATGAAACTGTCCCCATCACAAAGATATTTATTCTCTCCAAATGATTATCCTGATTACGGTCAGGAAATGACCGCTATTAAAGAGGAGAATAACGATGAAAGTTTGGAAATGCAAAAAATGCGGATATGTATATAACCCCGAGGTAGGTGACCATGAGTCGGGAATTTCAAAGGGAACAGCGTTTGAAGATCTCCCCGATACGTGGGTATGCCCGAGATGCGGTGCTAAAAAGAATATGTTTGTAGCCATGGAGATTTAAAAAGATGGCTGAAACCAAAATGAAATGCTCCATATGCGGGCATGTATATGATTCAAAGAAAGGAGATGTAGGTGTAGACAAGGATACGGATTTTTCCGATGTTCCCGCCGACTGGAAATGTCCGGTATGCGGGGCGGCGAAGTCTGCGTTTTTTAAAATAGATTAAGTGAATTGATATGACAGTTAGAGAGATCAGGCAAGGAATTTATTCAGTCGGCGTTATAGACTGGGACAGACAGGTCTTCGATGAACTGTTGCCTCTTCCCGAAGGAACGACGTACAGTTCATATCTTGTGAAAGGCAGCGAAAAGACTGCACTGGTAGATGCGGTGGATGCCGAATTCGAGGAGGAGTTCATAACGAATCTGGCCCGCTCGGGAGTCGACGGAATCGATTATATTATCGTCAATCATACCGAACAGGACCATTCGGGTGCGCTCATGGTCTTCCTCGAGCTTTTCCCGGGAGTTAAGATCATTACGTCCGCGAGAGGTGCGGACCTCCTGGAGGTTCTTCACCAGATCCCGAAATTCAGGATCCAGGTTGTTGAAGACGGGGATACATTGTCACTTGGAGACAAGACCTTGGAGTTCATGATTACCCCGTGGGTCCACTGGCCTGATACGATGATGACGTATGTCCGCGAGGATAAAGTCCTTTTCTCCTGCGATCTTTTTGGGGCCCATTATGCGTGCAGCGATCTCTTTGTGGCGGAGAAGTGCCGTCATACTCTTCTTGCGAAGCGTTATTTCGCAGAGATCATGATGCCTTTCAGGCCAAAGGTAACGGAGTACATCGAGCGCCTTTCCGGTTACGAGATCTCCGTTATCGCACCGAGCCACGGTCCCTGTTACGACGATCCCGCCTATATTCTTGATCTTTACACGGAATGGTGTACCGGCGATCTGAAAAACAAGGTAATAATTCCGTATATCTCGATGCACGGCAGTACGAAGAAGATGGTGATGTATCTCACCGAAGCACTGATCAGGCGTAATATCGGTGTAAGGCCTTATGATGTCGGGAGAGCGGATACAGGTCAGCTTGCAATGGATCTCGTGGATGCGGCCACCATCATTATCGCTACTCCTACGGTGCTGACGGGTCCTCACCCTAAGATTGCGAACATTGCGTTTATTGCAAATATGCTGAAACCGAGGGCTAAATTTGCCGGTATAATCGGTTCATATGGGTGGGGCGGGAAGACCTTAAAGGATCTTGCGAATATTATGAACAAGCTTGAAGCCGAGATGTTCGAACCTGTATATATCAAGGGGCTTCCTTCGGAGGAAGTTTATAAGTCCCTTGAAGATCTTGCAGACGAAATCTTAAAGAAGCATAAAGACGAGAAAATCGTTTGATAAAGAGGTTAGTAAAATGACAGGAATGCCAGTATTATACAAATGCGACAAATGCGGAAAAGTAATTATGATCACAAGCCCCGGAGAAGGAAAGCTTGTATGCTGTGACCAGGATATGCGTCTTCTTGAGGCTAAAACGGCGGATTTCAAGACGGAAAAGCATGTTCCGATCATTGAGAAATCCGCGGGCGGAATCAAGGTGACCGTCGGTTCGACGATCCACCCGATGACCGAAGAGCATCACATCGAATGGATTGCGGTGCTCGACGGTGATATGTTTATGGCAAAGTGCCTGAAGCCCGGCGATCAACCTGTTGCAGAGTTCCCAACCTCAAATACCGGTGTAAAGGCATTTGAGTACTGCAATATTCATGAGTTCTGGTCTAACGAAAAATAACTTTTTTTTGTCGGGGATTTTGCTCCTGAAATCAAAAAGGATATTACGGATTTGAGTATACCTTAGGTATTGCAATGAATCGCCTTGCGCAATTCTCTATAATTGCTGACGATCTCGGGAATGTTTTCCGGTTTATATCCATCGGGACATGTATCCCTATCATCGTTGCGCTGATTTACGGGGAATGGAATATGATTATTCCTATGGCAATGGTGCCGTTGATCCTTTTCCTGCTCGGCACTCTCATGCTTCAGTTCCCGGAAAACAAGCGTGAGGCAAAACTCAGTCAGGCCCTATTCTCAGTAGCTCTCATATGGATTGTATGTGCTCTTGTGGGTGCCGTTCCGTTCACTTTGGGTCTTGGGATGCCGTACCTGGATGCAGTCTTTGAGGCGATGTCGGGCTGGACGGATACCGGCCTTACGATGATTTCGGATGTTGATGCAGTCCCTTATACGCTCCTTTTCTGGCGCTCCCTTATGCAGTGGCTTGGAGGTCTGGGTATCGTAGCATTTACCATAGTAATGCTTTCGAGGACAGGGATGAATCCTTCGAGATTCTACCGCTCGGAGGGCCGTTCAGAGGCCTTCATGCCGAGCATAGTCGAGCAGGGTCTCAACATGTGGAAGATCTACCTGATCCTCACCTTTGTATCTGTTCTCCTGATCTTGATCTCGGGAGTTCCGATCTGGGATGCTGTGAATATTGCAATGGTCGCGATTGCAACAGGGGGATTTTCCGTTCATACTGCAGGGATACCATACTACAACAACCCGCTCCTGGAGATGCTGATAATTCCGGTGATGATAGCCGGTGCTCTTCCGTTCAAGATTTACTACCTCTCGTATTATAAGAGGAAGCTGAGTTTTTATCACGATGAACAGCCGTGGATACTGTTCTTCCTGATTATTTTGGGATTTATTGTGATAACATCGGATTTGATCATGTTTAACGGCCTTGAGAGTATCGATGCAGTCCGGCAGGGTATATTCATGGCGGTGGCGGGAGTCACAAGTACAGGTTTTCAGGTTTCTTCTCCTGATACATGGGCCCCTGTTTCAGTTCTTTTCCTGGTTTTCCTCCTGTTTATCGGCGGCTCATCAGGAAGTACGGCCGGCGGTATAAAATTATCAAGGGTTGCTCTTGCATACAGGGGTATCGTATGGTGGTTTAAGAGGATATTCGTAAGCGGCAAGGCTGTGGTACCGTTCAGGTACAGCGGCAGGATCGTCCCGAAAGCCGAAGCTGAGGCGGAAGTCTCCCGCAATATGCTGATAATACTACTTTATTTTATAGTGGTCTTCTTTTCGGCTATAATCATCATGCATTTCGAATCCCCCATGGTCGACACGAGCAACGTAATATTCGAGATCGTCTCTGCGACGTGTAACAACGGTATAAGCACCGGTTTTGTCAACAGTGATCTGACGCCTTTCAGCAAGGTTGTCTTCATCTTCGTGATGTGGATTGGCAGGCTTGAGGTTCTGCCGGTGATCGTATTCTTCATGGGCCTGATAAGGGGCTTTGAGAAGTGATTTTTTTGTGATTTGATTGGGCATAAGCTCATTCATTGAAATTACTGAGGTTTCTAAAGGGCGTAAGCCCCTTCGGGGCAGCCCGATGCGAGAGTCTCGCTCCGCAGGCTCCGCGAACTTTCGCAATGGTGATAACCCGGCCTGGACGCTACCCGCACGGGTAGCCTCAGCCGGGGAGAATGATAATCTGGGATTGAATTGAACTTCTTTATTTCTAAAAGGCGAAGCGCTCTCGGTTACCTCGACTAAGTGATTTACTTTTTTGGATCTGACCCGGTTTTAATGAATTGACTGAGTGTGTTTATCTGGAGCATGAGGGGATGCTTGTCCATCCCCGAGTGCGACTTATCGCGATCAGGGGGAGGGTAACAGGGAGGGAGACCTGTTCCCCCTCCCTTGAAAAGTGCGAATAGAAAGAAATTGGAAATTATTGCAAATTAAAATTTAAAATCAGAAAAAGTAAAAAACAAAAAAAATTATTCGTAGAGGAATTTCTCGTCGATTCTCTCGTATCCTGAGATCTCCTCAGGTTTGAAGTGAATCGCGATCTCTCTCTCTGCGGTTTCGTTGGAGTCGGAGCCGTGAATTACGTTCATTCCGATCTCAAGAGCATAGTCCCCGCGGATTGTACCGGGTGCGGCTTCTGCCGGGTTTGTCGCACCGATCATCTGCCTTGTAATCGAGACTACGTTCTTTCCTTCCCATACCATGAGGAAGCACGGTCCGCTTGTTATGTATGATTTGAGTCCCGGGAAGAACGGTTTGTTTACATGTTCCGCGTAGTGCTCCATGACACGTTCTTCAGGAAGTTTTTCGAACTTTGCCGCGACCATCTTGAGACCTTTGTTCTCGAGACGGGCGACGATCTCACCAATAAGTCCTCTCTGGACACCGTCGGGCTTTACCATAAGGAAGGTGCGATCCATTACAGATCACTCCTTTCCGAGAGCCTTGCGTCCTGCTTCCGTCCACTCTACGCGGCGCGGGACCCTGCCGAGGCGGTAGTTGTTCTGGCACTTCTGGCTGCAGAAATAGAAGATTGTGCCGTCCTTCCTGACGTACATCTTTCCTGTTCCAGGCTCGATCTTCTCCCCGCAGAATGTGCAGGTATATGTGTCCACCATTTTTAGCGCCTCGAGAGTTTCTTGGCTTCACGCTCTGTTTCAAGGAGCATGAGCACGTCACCTTCGCGGATAGGTCCTACGGTGTTCCTTGTAATAATTCTTCCCTTGTTGGAGCCATCGAGGATTCGGCACTTGACCTGCTGGGCCTCCCCATGCATGCCCGTTGATCCTATTACCTCAATAACTTCCGCAGGCGTTGCATCTGCCATCGGTATTCACCTCACTGCCTGAGTTCGGAGATCTGTCCGACAACTTCGTCAAGGAGTTCTTTTGCCTTTCCGGGTTTGACGATCGCGGCTGCTGCCGATCCCACGTCAAGACCGCTTGCTGCTCCGACATCGTTCTGCTGGTTGATAATGACATATGCACACTGCTTCTCGTCGCAGAGTGCTGGGATGTGCATTACAATCTCCTCGGGCTCGACGTCTCCGCCGATAAGGACGAGCTGGGCGACTCCTCTTTCAACAGCTTTTGTTACTTCGTTCGATCCTTTTTTGATCTTTCCGGTGTCCCTTGAAATCTCGAGAACTTCGAGAGCTTTGTTCTGGATCTCATCTGGAACTTCAAATTTTACGTATACTTTTGACATAACTCACCTCATTCAGGAGCAAGAACCGGAACAGGCGAAATGACCTTTCCGGAATATGTGTTGAGTTACTCCTTCATCACTCATCAGTTTACGATGTAGCTATATTATTTAGTCATGTGGATGGATAAAGGTTTTCGAATTTTGATTTTTCGTCCGGCAGCCGGACCAGTGGGATAAGAAAAAAAAGGGCAGAAAATTTTGTTCACGCTTGTTTTTATGGAATGCTGTAGATCGTAACATTTTCATTTTGATAATAAATGCTCAGATTTTCTACCGGCAGGTTCACATCGTATGCCTCGTTCTCTGAATCCCCGACATAGATGTGAGTAATATTGTATTTCTCAGTTAAACTGTCAAAATCATCAGGATTTTCATATATCAGCCTGACGTCCTGCATCCTGTACCCTACATCTGAGTCGTATCCCCTCCACATCTGTTCATGGAAGGGCTGTCCGATAACCGCAGGTATTCCTGTCATCGACGAGACTCTGGAATAGTATGTATAATCTCCTCCCTCCGCCTCAAGTATTACAGCCGAATCAAGATCCTCCGTATTCTCTCTGATGTATGATATTGCATCGTAATCATACGGATGGGAGTTTTCCAGCCATGCCATCCCGTCAAGTGTCTTTCCCCCGTAGCCGTAGTTGAGGTCCGGGAGCATGACGGGAATCGAGAAAGCTATCAGCAATGCAACAAGGAGTGTGATATTTCTTTTTTTCAGTTTTTCAGGATCCGCCTGTTCATTCGGTTTTTCTGTTTTCGTTCTGCCCGAAAGCCATTTCCCGACAAATACTGCTCCTCCAGTTCCCATCAGGAACCAGGCTACAAGAGAGAACTTGAAAACCGTATTCATCCGGTAGTAGACATCTCCCATATTGTCGATGAGATAGATTGTCTCTGTCAGCATTAATATCAGGAGTCCGGCAGCAGAGAGAATCTCTTCCGGAAGGAGTGTCCTTCTTATAAGCAGGCAGACCGCCGGAAGGAGAACAAGTCCTGCACCTGTATATCCGGTCAGGATGAACGGGATCAGTATCAGGAGGAGATACGGTCTCTTCCTGAGATCTTTGATGCATTCGGCATAAAAGACGAGAAGAAATATGCCGTATACCAGAAGGAACGGGAGCGGTTCAGTTGGAGTATGAACTAACCCGATTCCTTCAACACCTGCTGAATTAAGCATGAAATAATACGGGAGGTAGAAAAGAACCGCATATAGGGGCATAATGAAGAAAAGCCTCCATGCACCTGATGTGCAATCTTCTTTTATGGATTTAATCCAGGTGAGTCCTGCAAATACGAGTGTCAGCGGAGCATATAGGAGGATGTCCCATGTATTTATCAGGGGCATCGTTCCGAGACTCAGTGCTCCTGCAAGAATCAGTTTCTTCCTGCCGGTCTCGCTTGTCTCATTCCATTTGACATATGCATATACAAGGATGAATATCAGGAGTGCCTGGTTGAAAAACGATATCACATGCGCATGCGGATCTCCCCATAGCATTGAGAATAAGGGGTATTCCGTTATTGCATTCTCAATCGTCCTTGTGCTGTCCCACATGACGGAGTTAAGCCCCTGGAGGTTTAATGCATACCATATGAATGCGGGATTTACGAGGAAGAGGATTACAACGGGGAGCCACTGGTATTTCTTCAACAGAAGTTTGCCTGATGCGTAAAGGGCAATTCCGGTATTGGCAAATACAGTCGGAAGCACCAGGTTGAAGACGATCGTGGATTTTATTCCTGCTATGTACCCGAGCGCACCAATCATCCAGTGGCCCATATAGTAATACATGTTCAGGTCTCCGCCGGAAAACCACGGATCAACCGGGGGAACGACCGGATTGTTTATGATCGAAGCAAGGAACGCATGATCCATGAACTTCTCTGCATATGATATGGAGGGATTAAGGAATCTTACCTCAAGCATGAATATGAAGAGGATTATAAAGAGAAGATCCCATTGCTTCCACTCGCCGAAATTTTCAGGCCGGTATTCCCCTGTTTTAAGATAGAACAGTGCCAGTATGATGAAAGGAACGAGCGAAATATAAATCGGGATTCCTGTAAGTCCGCAGTACCATGAGATTATTGCAAAAAAAAGCAGGGATATTGGATATGAAATCCCGTAGCCATAATCTCCGAAACCTCTCTTTATAGCAGGAAATATTGAGATCTGAATAAACTTCAGGATCAGCAGCCATATTATTACAGCTGTGATCTGCTCGATTACGATCAGATAATCTCCCCCTTATCAAGTCCTCTTGAAAAGGCCTTCTTCATCAGTTCGACCGCCCAGTCCCCGAACATATACAGGGAAATGACCCCGCCTACAAGGGTTACCAGATTTTTCACGAGATGATCGATGATTGCGATCAAAACAGCAGTGACAGGTTCCACTCCGCCAAGCTGGAGAGTAATCGCTACCGCAGCCTCGTATGTTCCCATACCCCCGGGGGTGATTGGGACGGCCTTGACGAGGTTTCCGATAACTATTGCAAGAATTACAATTAAAATTGGTATCTGCTGCTGGAACATAAGTGCGATAATCCAGCAGATTATGCTGTCCGTTAGCCAGATAACAACTGAAACTACCCCTAAAATCAGGAGTGCGGTAATTGTAAGAGATGCCTTTTTGACGTCGTCAAAAAGTTTCAGACCCATTGTTATGTATTTGTTCTTCGATTCGATCTTCCCGCAGATGACAAGGAATACGATAAATCCTCCGCATGCAAGAAGGACTACCATCAGGACGGTTGAGAACCATTCGGGGACATTCAGAATAAAGGGTATTGTTACGACACCAAGAATGGCAACTGTTGCTATATCGAAGAATCTCTCGATAACAAGTGACGAAAGACCTTTGGAATAACTTGCGTTCACTTCGTGCTTCAGGATAAAGAGGCGGACGAGATCCCCGAGCCGTGCAGGAATGATCAGGTTGGCTGTCTGGGAGACATATATGCAGGCCGTGGACAGCATCAGGCTTACCTGGATCTCGAGTTTTTCAAGAATGTATTTGTATCTCCACCCCCGGATGAACCATGCACCGATGCAGATTGCTATTGCTACGATCAGATATGAGGGAATTGCGTTTTGTATGGCGGTCAGAAGATTATCCCATACACTGTACAGCATGTAGCCGATAATCGCCACTGCAATTAATGATGGAATCAGAATTGCACTAAGCCTTTTTAACATTGATTCTCCACCAAAGCTTAAGAATACTGGTGCCCATAGAGAAGATGTCCTTGAACTTTACTGTCGTCTTGCTGCCGGTATTCCAGACTACCGGGAATTCGGCTACCTGGTATCCTGCTTTTTGTGCCCTGACAAGAATCTCTGTATCCCAGAACCAGTGGGTGGAGGATATGTCGGGCAGTATCTTCATCAATATCTCTTTGTTGAATCCTTTGAATCCGCACTGGTGATCGTGCAGTCTGCTCCCTAAAAAGAGTCTTACAAGGAAATTGTATCCTCTGCTTGCAATCTCACGGTCTGTGGATCTTTTTATATCGCTACCGGGCATAAGCCTGGATCCGGTGGAAACAGCCGCCCCCTTTCTTATCTCATCTCTCAGTTGAGGGAGATATGCCATATCCGTGGCAAGATCGACATCATAATAGCAGAGAATTTTTCCTTTTGAGTATTCAAAAGCCCGGTTCAGGGCCCTGCCCCTTCCAAGCCTCTCGTCGCTATGAAAGAGCCGAACACGCGAATCTTTCTTTTCCCACTCTTCGACAAGCTCCCTGCTTCCGTCCGTACTTCCGTCCTCTGCGACGATCAGTTCGAATGAATCTGTTATTTTTTCAAGAGTGCTGAGAGACTCAGGGATTGCTTTTTCAAGCGATATTTTGTCGTTGAAGACAGGTATTACGGCTGAAACTTCTACCTCACTCATCTGGAATAAGCCTCCGAGATCATACCTGCAACTTTTTTTCCTGCGGCGATGGATCCCTCCATACTCCTTTCAGGATAGTTGGCTTCCGAGAACATGCCTGCGTAATAGATCCCGTCGATGCAATACCCGGGGATCTTTGACCTGTATCCTGTCATATAAACCGGGCCTGCGTCCTCTTCTATGAAAATCCTTTTCCAGAGAATTTCGTCGTCTTTTAAGGAAAATCTTGTTTTAAAGTCCGAAAGCATCTGTTCCTGAAGCCCTTTTTGGGGTTTGCCTGAGAAATAGGAGGCAAGATATACTATATGCTCATCGTATCTTTCGTAAGGGACGAAGTTTGTATGGCCTATTACCGCTCCGTAAGGGGCTTTGTCTTTCATGTTGACCCAGTATAGTCCGTTAAGGACATCTCTTTTCAGGCCCAGCGTCATACAGGCTGCTCCCTGGTAGATGAATTCCCCGATATTTGGACCGCCCAACTGGCAGAATTTTTTTGGGTTTATGGTGTTGATTACAAGATCAAATTCTTTCCCGTTCACAAGCCATCCATTTTCGCTTTTTGTTATTGCTTCTGCAGGAGTATTTGTATGAATCTTACACCTGGAATCCAAAATCTCCTTTTCCAGCGACTTTAAAAGTGATTCAAATCCGTTTCTGAGGTATCCAAGTTTTTCGCCTCCGCTTTTCCTGTTGGATCTTATTGCGATCCTTGAGATCAGCCATGCGGCCGAAACTTTGTCGCTGTATTCACCCGATTTGCTCCTCAACAGGGGTTCAAAGAATGAATTATAGACCCCTTTTCCGCATTCTTTCTCTATAAAATCTTTTGCGGTTATGTCGTCGAGCTTTTCAATGTCGTATTTTCCTGCCCTGAGTGTAAGCGTCCCAAGCCTGAATTTTTCAAAAAATGTCATATATGGATATCTGATAATCTCCGGAATTGTTGTCAGGGGCTCGTTTTTGCCGTTTACATGATACCCTGTGCTTCCCTTCAGCCATTCAATTTCTTCTTTGAGGCTGAGTTCTTCTATCAGGGAAATAAGCAGACTGTCACCCTCAAAAAAGTGGTGATAAAAATCCTCAACGTACCCTTTTTTTGTTTTTGAGGATGATAAACAGCCGCCGATCTTCTCTCTTTTCTCAAATATTTCGATATTATATTTATCTTTCAGGTAATATGCCGCTGAAAGGCCCGCAAGACCTGAACCGATGATGCAGATATTTATATTTTTCAATTATTATCATGACAATGTTGTTTTTTTTATTATTTATTGATGTGAGATTGTCTTTATAGCATGACAATTTCTGGATTAATCAAATATTATTTACCGTAAGCGGTTTAATTAATAATCAATAAGTGGATGTAAAAATTGGGTTGATAAGAAAGTTTTTGAAGTAAAGGAGAAATACATTCTTATATCCTGAAGAAAAGGTACAATTGATCTTCACTCCACTGGATGGTGTATAATTACATGAGAGTCTTTTTCATTGGATTTGGACAGGCCGGCGGCAAAATAGTGGATATGTTTATAGAACAGGATAAAAAAGCGCCGGTTCGTAGTTTCAGAGGAATTGCAGTTAATACTGCAAGAACCGATCTGATGGGTCTCAAAAATATTGAATTGAGAGATCGCATTCTTATCGGGCAAACGGTCGTAAAAGGTCACGGTGTCGGTACAGACAACGTTACGGGAGCAAAGATTACTGCCGATGAGATAGACAGTATAATCAATACAATCGATTCACGGGGAACCCATGATATCGATGCATTTATTGTCGTAGCAGGATTAGGAGGAGGTACCGGTTCTGGTGGCTCTCCCGTTCTGTGTCGTCATCTTAAGAGAATATACCGTGAGCCTGTCTACGCTGTCGGTATACTCCCTGCTCCTGAAGAAGGACGTCTCTACTCTTATAACGCAGCAAGAAGTCTGTCAACACTTGTTAATGAAGCGGATAATACATTTATATTCGACAACAGTGCCTGGAAGAATGAGGGTGAGAGTGTCAAATCTGCTTATGAACGCCTGAATGATGAAATCGTCAGACGTTTCGGGGTACTTTTCCGCGCAGGAGAAGTCGGCAGAAGCGGAGTGGGCGAGATGGTCGTCGATTCCAGTGAGGTTATTAACACCCTTCGTGGCGGTGGCGTTAGCAGTGTAGGGTATGCTATAAGCGACAAGGTCACGCAGAGCGTAAAGCAGAAAAAAGGCCTCCTGGGCGGATTATCCGTCAAAAAGAAGGAGAATACTGAGGAAGTCCTTACAGGAGAAGATAAATCGGCAAAGATTATCGGGCTTGTCAGGAGAGCTATGCTCGGACGACTTACGCTTCCATGCGATTATACTACTGCAGAGAGGGCTCTCGTCCTTATTGCAGGTCCTCCGGGCGAGATGGACAGGAAAGGGGTTGAAAAATCTAAGTCCTGGGTAGAAGAGAATATTGCAGGTGTTGAAGTTCGTGGTGGAGACTATCCGCTTGAAAGTTCGAAAGTTGCGGCAGTGGTCGTGCTCGCAACAATCGGAGATGCACCGAGAATCCGTGAACTTCTTGAAATTGCAAAAGAAACCAAGGAAGACGTGATAAAGTCAAAAGAAAGACGTGTAACAATGTTTGATGACGGAGAAGGAATCGATCCGTTGTTCGAATAATATAGTGAGGTAAGGATTAAAAATGAAAGTCAAATATATCTTTTTCTTAATTTTATTGTTCTCTCTTGTAATTGTCCAGTCAGCAAGCGCGGTGAACTATGAGGCACCTACGGTAAAAATTCTCCCGGATAAGACTTCTTATACCCCGGGTGATGAAGTAACCATTACTGCAGATGTAAAACTGACAGACAGTGGGGATTATACATTTCCTGATGAGGATACTTTAAAAGCTTATACTGCACTTAAGGACCCTGAGTGGACATATGAAATAAAGATAAATGGTCACGGCAACGAAATGGAGTCATCAAAGAATCCTCTCAGCATCAGTGGATGGGAACTGAATTATCCTTCTGATAATACAATCATTATAAGCTATACCCTTACTGCTACTGTTCCTGATGTCTCAAGTACGGGAGATATGATCTTCTTCCAGATTATCCAGACAGATGAAGATGGAAATGAATACACTTCCGGGGCTGCGGATCCTGTTGAGAGGACTGTGCTGAATCCTGATGATATCGATAAACTCCAGGATATCCTTGATGATGATCTTGCTGATTTTAACGATCAGATACAGTCCAAGCTGAATGCAGGAGTTGATGTTTCTGCTGCGCAGACAAAATACAATGAAGCAGCGGCTGATATAAAGAACTCCAAAACAGCTTCATATGATGAAGCAAATGAACTCTTGACAGAGGCCCAGAACCTTATTAATGAAGGAGAAGTTCTTTTGAATCAGGCATGGGCGCAGATGGCAATCAATGATGCCCAGGAAACGCTTGACAGTGTAGATTTCTACCTTACAGATTTTAAGAACAACCGGAGCATGGGAAATGATGCAAGGGTAATAAACATTGAGACAAAGATCGAATCTGCGCAATCTTCACTAAATTCTGCAAAAACGCTCTTTAATGATGCCAGCTACACCCAGGCTTACACCCTTGCCGAAACTGCAAATTCAAAAGCTTCGGAAGCACTCACATATGCAGAAGAGGTTTACGCAGAGGTTTCAAAAGGCTTCTTCCCTGATTTCGGATCCTTCACTTTCATCATTATAGGAATAATCATCGTTGTATTGGCTGTAGTAGGTTATCTCGTATATACAAGAGCCACATCCTGGGATGAATTAGGATAATTTAATTTTTCAAATTACTCTTTTATTTTTATTTTATTTTTCGATCAGCTTTGAAAATTGTGATATTCTGAATTTTTTTCAATGACTTTTAGTCACTATTTTAAGATTCAGGGAGGGGCAGGCATCCCCCCTGCTCCAGAATGGATTTTTGTCGGTTTCAAAACTCTCAACAACTGAGTATGTTCCAGATAGTTAATCTCTCCCGGTCAAAAGGCCGGGCTATCGCAAGCGCAAAGCCCTGGGGTCAGGGCGTGTTCGCTGAGCCTGCGAAGCGAACTTGCGCAAGGGTTGCTTCTAAAAAATATTTACTATAAATAGAAAGGGAGGGGGAGATCCCCCTCCCTATGACCCTC
>NZ_AXDV01000017.1 GCF_000784355.1 Methanolacinia paynteri
ATCCATCTGAATGCAATGAAGAAAACCACCATTACCAGCATTAACCGTCAAACTATCAAAATATAACGTTGACGATGTAGCTTTAGGTGTCTGTAAAACAGGTGCCGAAGAAGCTGGAGTAACAGAAGTGAGAACCAGCTTATCAGAAAAAAAGTTTGAATTATGGCGAGAAATAAAAGTCTGAAACATGATTAAACTCCTAAGCAGAAAACCTACCGCGCTTCGCTTGGTCAACCCCTCAGCGGCAAAAATTAAAATTTTTACCGCTTCGGCGTTATAACCTCACACTCAATCTTTTATCACGAAGTCATGATTGAATCGCGAGTGGTCGGCAGATTGCGATAAACGGTCACATTAAATTTAACCTGACTATTCCACTGCAACAACTGAACGGACTGGAAACACTGGTCATAATCATGGTGGCGAATAAGTACGCGTTCTTGCAAATCACCAGAAGGCGGTTCCTGAATGAATGGGAAGCCTTCAAGAAGGTGATAAGCAGGAGAAACATACGAAGGCGCATAACGATACCACTGACCCTCAGCAATCTTAAACTTCTTAGACGAATCACCAGAACGGAAAACATCCTTCATAGAAATTTCACGCGGCGGCAAGTTGCCATACAAAACAGGGTCGCCAGCAATATCGGTATAAGTCAAAGCACCTTTAGCGTTAAGGTACTGAATCTCTTTAGTCGCAGTAGGCGGAAAACGAACAAGCGCAAGAGTAAACATAGTGCCATGCTCAGGAACAAAGAAACGCGGCACAGAATGTTTATAGGTCTGTTGAACACGACCAGAAAACTGGCCTAACGACGTTTGGTCAGTTCCATCAACATCATAGCCAGATGCCCAGAGATTAGAGCGCATGACAAGTAAAGGACGGTTGTCAGCGTCATAAGAGGTTTTACCTCCAAATGAAGAAATAACATCATGGTAACGCTGCATGAAGTAATCACGTTCTTGGTCAGTATGCAAATTAGCATAAGCAGCTTGCAGACCCATAATGTCAATAGATGTGGTAGAAGTCGTCATTTGGCGAGAAAGCTCAGTCTCAGGAGGAAGCGGAGCAGTCCAAATGTTTTTGAGATGGCAGCAACGGAAACCATAACGAGCATCATCTTGATTAAGCTCATTAGGGTTAGCCTCGGTACGGTCAGGCATCCACGGCGCTTTAAAATAGTTGTTATAGATATTCAAATAACCCTGAAACAAATGCTTAGGGATTTTATTGGTATCAGGGTTAATCGTGCCAAGAAAAGCGGCATGGTCAATATAACCAGTAGTGTTAACAGTCGGGAGAGGAGTGGCATTAACACCATCCTTCATGAACTTAATCCACTGTTCACCATAAACGTGACGATGAGGGACATAAAAAGTAAAAATGTCTACAGTAGAGTCAATAGCAAGGCCACGACGCAATGGAGAAAGACGGAGAGCGCCAACGGCGTCCATCTCGAAGGAGTCGCCAGCGATAACCGGAGTAGTTGAAATGGTAATAAGACGACCAATCTGACCAGCAAGGAAGCCAAGATGGGAAAGGTCATGCGGCATACGCTCGGCGCCAGTTTGAATATTAGACATAATTTATCCTCAAGTAAGGGGCCGAAGCCCCTGCAATTAAAATTGTTGACCACCTACATACCAAAGACGAGCGCCTTTACGCTTGCCTTTAGTACCTCGCAACGGCTGCGGACGACCAGGGCGAGCGCCAGAACGTTTTTTACCTTTAGACATTACATCACTCCTTCTGCACGTAATTTTTGACGCACGTTTTCTTCTGCGTCAGTAAGAACGTCAGTGTTTCCTGCGCGTACACGCAAGGTAAACGCGAACAATTCAGCGGCTTTAACCGGACGCTCGACGCCATTAATAATGTTTTCCGTAAATTCAGCGCCTTCCATGATGAGACAGGCCGTTTGAATGTTGACGGGATGAACATAATAAGCAATGACGGCAGCAATAAACTCAACAGGAGCAGGAAAGCGAGGGTATCCTACAAAGTCCAGCGTACCATAAACGCAAGCCTCAACGCAGCGACGAGCACGAGAGCGGTCAGTAGCAATCCAAACTTTGTTACTCGTCAGAAAATCGAAATCATCTTCGGTTAAATCCAAAACGGCAGAAGCCTGAATGAGCTTAATAGAGGCCAAAGCGGTCTGGAAACGTACGGATTGTTCAGTAACTTGACTCATGATTTCTTACCTATTAGTGGTTGAACAGCATCGGACTCAGATAGTAATCCACGCTCTTTTAAAATGTCAACAAGAGAATCTCTACCATGAACAAAATGTGACTCATATCTAAACCAGTCCTTGACGAACGTGCCAAGCATATTAAGCCACTTCTCCTCATCCAACGCGTCAGTTTTTGACAGAATCGTTAGTTGATGGCGAAAGGTCGCAAAGTAAGAGCTTCTCGAGCTGCGCAAGGATAGGTCGAATTTTCTCATTTTCCGCCAGCAGTCCACTTCGATTTAATTCGTAAACAAGCAGTAGTAATTCCTGCTTTATCAAGATAATTTTTCGACTCATCAGAAATATCCGAAAGTGTTAACTTCTGCGTCATGGAAGCGATAAAACTCTGCAGGTTGGATACGCCAATCATTTTTATCGAAGCGCGCATAAATTTGAGCAGATTTGTCGTCACAGGTTGCGCCGCCAAAACGTCGGCTACAGTAACTTTTCCCAGCCTCAATCTCATCTCTCTTTTTGCGTTCTGCTTCAATATCTGGTTGAACGGCGTCGCGTCGTAACCCAGCTTGGTAAGTTGGATTAAGCACTCCGTGGACAGATTTGTCATTGTGAGCATTTTCATCCCGAAGTTGCGGCTCATTCTGATTCTGAACAGCTTCTTGGGAAGTAGCGACAGCTTGGTTTTTAGTGAGTTGTTCCATTCTTTAGCTCCTAGACCTTTAGCAGCAAGGTCCATATCTGACTTTTTGTTAACGTATTTAGCCACATAGAAACCAACAGCCATATAACTGGTAGCTTTAAGCGGCTCACCTTTAGCATCAACAGGCCACAACCAACCAGAACGTGAAAAAGCGTCCTGCGTGTAGCGAACTGCGATGGGCATACTGTAACCATAAGGCCACGTATTTTGCAAGCTATTTAACTGGCGGCGATTGCGTACCCGACGACCAAAATTAGGGTCAACGCTACCTGTAGGAAGTGTCCGCATAAAGTGCACCGCATGGAAATGAAGACGGCCATTAGCTGTACCATACTCAGGCACACAAAAATACTGATAGCAGTCGGCGTGTGAATCATTAGCCTTGCGACCCTCGGCAGCAAGAACCATACGACCAATATCACGAAAATAGTCACGCAAAGCATTGGGATTATCATAAAACGCCTCTAATCGGTCGTCAGCCAACGTGAGAGTGTCAAAAACGATAAACCAACCATCAGCATGAGCCTGTCGCATTGCATTCATCAAACGCTGAATAGCAAAGCCTCTACGCGATTTCATAGTGGAGGCCTCCAGCAATCTTGAACACTCATCCTTAATACCTTTCTTTTTGGGGTAATTATACTCATCGCGAATATCCTTAAGAGGGCGTTCAGCAGCCAGCTTGCGGCAAAACTGCGTAACCGTCTTCTCGTTCTCTAAAAACCATTTTTCGTCCCCTTCGGGGCGGTGGTCTATAGTGTTATTAATATCAAGTTGGGGGAGCACATTGTAGCATTGTGCCAATTCATCCATTAACTTCTCAGTAACAGATACAAACTCATCACGAACGTCAGAAGCAGCCTTATGGCCGTCAACATACATATCACCATTATCGAACTCAACGCCCTGCATACGAAAAGACAGAATCTCTTCCAAGAGCTTGATGCGGTTATCCATCTGCTTATGGAAGCCAAGCATTGGGGATTGAGAAAGAGTAGAAATGCCACAAGCCTCAATAGCAGGTTTAAGAGCCTCGATACGCTCAAAGTCAAAATAATCAGCGTGACATTCAGAAGGGTAATAAGAACGAACCATAAAAAAGCCTCCAAGATTTGGAGGCATGAAAACATACAATTGGGAGGGTGTCAATCCTGACGGTTATTTCCTAGACAAATTAGAGCCAATACCATCAGCTTTACCGTCTTTCCAGAAATTGTTCCAAGTATCGGCAACAGCTTTATCAATACCATGAAAAATATCAACCACACCAGAAGCAGCATCAGTGACGACATTAGAAATATCCTTTGCAGTAGCGCCAATATGAGAAGAGCCATACCGCTGATTCTGCGTTTGCTGATGAACTAAGTCAACCTCAGCACTAACCTTGCGAGTCATTTCTTTGATTTGGTCATTGGTAAAATACTGACCAGCCGTTTGAGCTTGAGTAAGCATTTGGCGCATAATCTCGGAAACCTGCTGTTGCTTGGAAAGATTGGTGTTTTCCATAATAGACGCAACGCGAGCAGTAGACTCCTTCTGTTGATAAGCAAGCATCTCATTTTGTGCATATACCTGGTCTTTCGTATTCTGGCGTGAAGTCGCCGACTGAATGCCAGCAATCTCTTTTTGAGTCTCATTTTGCATCTCGGCAATCTCTTTCTGATTGTCCAGTTGCATTTTAGTAAGCTCTTTTTGATTCTCAAATCCGGCGTCAACCATACCAGCAGAGGAAGCATCAGCACCAGCACGCTCCCAAGCATTAAGCTCAGGAAATGCAGCAGCAAGATAATCACGAGTATCCTTTCCTTTATCAGCGGCAGACTTGCCACCAAGTCCAACCAAATCAAGCAACTTATCAGAAACGGCAGAAGTGCCAGCCTGCAACGTACCTTCAAGAAGTCCTTTACCAGCTTTAGCCATAGCACCAGAAACAAAACTAGGGACGGCCTCATCAGGGTTAGGAACATTAGAGCCTTGAATGGCAGATTTAATACCAGCATCACCCATGCCTACAGTATTGTTATCGGTAGCAAGCACATCACCTTGAATGCCACCGGAGGCGGCTTTTTGACCGCCTCCAAACAATTTAGACATGGCGCCACCAGCAAGAGCAGAAGCAATACCGCCAGCAATAGCACCAAACATAAATCACCTCACTTAAGTGGCTGGAGACAAATAATCTCTTTAATAACCTGATTCAGCGAAACCAATCCGCGGCATTTAGTAGCGGTAAAGTTAGACCAAACCATGAAACCAACATAAACATTATTGCCCGGCGTACGGGGAAGGACGTCAATAGTCACACAGTCCTTGACGGTATAATAACCACCATCATGGCGACCATCCAAAGGATAAACATCATAGGCAGTCGGGAGGGTAGTCGGAACCGAAGAAGACTCAAAGCGAACCAAACAGGCAAAAAATTTAGGGTCGGCATCAAAAGCAATATCAGCACCAACAGAAACAACCTGATTAGCGGCGTTGACAGATGTATCCATCTGAATGCAATGAAGAAAACCACCATTACCAGCATTAACCGTCAAACTATCAAAATATAACGTTGACGATGTAGCTTTAGGTGTCTGTAAAACAGGTGCCGAAGAAGCTGGAGTAACAGAAGTG
>NZ_AXDV01000027.1 GCF_000784355.1 Methanolacinia paynteri
GGGGTCAGGGTAATTCAATGCCGGACAGCCCACCCAATTTGTCCGGGGATGCCCTACCCCGCCATAGGAAGTCTAATTCTCATTATATTATCTATTCTCTCCAACGATCACATCACATAAACAATTAAATCTTAAATAGATAGCATGAAATCCAAAAAAACAAATCAAATTAACTAAATTCCAAAACAGAAACCATTTACAGGAAAAAAGAATCACCCCGAAGGTGATTCCCTTTACCTCTGTTTGCAACCCTGCGAAAAGTCGCTGTTAAAACAGTTGTTTCAGAACTGTTTCATGAAGTTTAAACTTCAAATTATAAACGTTTGTACAAACAGATACTCGCTCCCGGCAGGAAAATTATAATCCTCTCTATCGACAGCAAACATCCTGTACGCACGTCTAAGGGGAAATCATAGACGATTACCCTTCCTAAACTGAACTAGGAGACTATTATCTCGCTTTTACAATATATAATAATTCCGATCACTACAAGGCCCGAGTATCTAATATGCATATTCCCGGGAACAGATTTCTTTATGTGAAGATTCATACTAATTTAAAAAATTAACAATATATAATGGGCAGATTTCCTGCCTCTATTTGCTGACCGCCGTCACTTGATCTTTTTTAGCCGTTTTCTCTCATAAATTTTGCGTGGGATAGCAACGAAGAGAGATCTGGATTTTTTTCAAACGCGTAGACGATTGTTCAACGAGAAGTTTAATATATGAAATTAAATTTTTCTTCGTGAGCAGTGGAGGGTACAATATTCCTTCACCGGGGACATAGAATAAATCACTGCCGGACACAGGCCCCCATGGAAGGGACCTACTAAAACCTGCGAAAAGCCGCTGCTGAAACAGTCGTTCCAAGCACTGTTTCAGGAAAAACCCAATAGCGATTTCCAAAGTCAGGGTTCTTAAGCGGAATGCACGCACTGTGCATCAATCATCCGGATTGACCTGCCCAAAACTGAACAAAGGCTAAAGTATTCTTCTCTTTTGAATATATAACAATTCCGATCAATACCTAATCATTTTTTTATGGCCTGCAATACACACGAGGCAGATTTCCAAGTCACCCTCTCTGTTCGCCGTCACTTGATCTTTTTTTAGCCGTTTTCTCTCATAAGTTCTGCGTGGGATAGCAACGGAGACAGATCCAGATTTTTTCTATTTCATAGAAGAGATTTTTCTCAAACGTGTAGACGATCGTTCAACAAGACGTTTAATATATGAAATTAAATTTTTCTTCGTGGGCAGTGGGGGGTACAATATTCCTTCACTGGGGACATGAAAAAATTCACTGCCGAAAACAGGCTACCTGTGTCCGGGAGTACCTTGCCCAGCCTTAATTGGCCCCATGGAGGGCTTATGGTAACCCTGCGAAAAGCCGCTGTTGAAACAGTTGTTTCAGAACTGTTTCATGAAACTCAGACAGCGGTGAAAAGATTAAAGTTCTTAAAAAAAGAGCTTGAAAAATTTAATCAACGGATTAACCGAATAAGAGCCACTTCAAAACTAAAATTGAAATAAAGGAGAAAACAGAAATGAAAACATTAAATTTCAGAAAACTCGGCCTCCTCCTTGTGATGATGCTTTTAGGTGGAATGGCACTTGTCGGGCCGGTAAGTGCCGATGGCATCGAAGCAGATGGCGGAGCATATATCTCGGGATCGTCAATAATATACCATGGGTCAGCAGGATATTTAGGAGAAACCTGCGATGTCATATCGGTCCAAGCCGAAGTAACCGATCTTTGGAACAATGTGGTGGTTTCTAATACAGGAACTATTTCAAAAACAAATACTAATTATGTCTCAACCGGAAATTGGTATTTCTCACCATTTTATACAGATGATATATATGAGTTATATGTACGTGCAGCGAGTACTGGTCCTACAGACTATGACCATTATTTCCAAGATATAATAACATGAATAATCTCTTTTTTTGCTGACTAAAAATTTAATATTGTGATTCTAAGAGGAAGCATTCATGAAAACTAAAATTACGAAAAAATCAGTACAAAAAAAATATGGACTAAATAAGTCATTTAAGTTTTGTCTTGTATTAATTCTATTAATCTGTTTTTCTGCGGGTTGCATTTCACAAACCAGTAATGAAACCGCTATTTCAAATTATACAGAGAAAATTGGTTCTGTTGGATCAGACAATAATATCGAGAATAACCAAACAGGCACTGCCACTCCTGAAAAAAGCACAGGAGAATCAAAAAGCTTAAGGGAATTATTTAATGGCTATAGTAATTATATTCAGGAATTATTCCCATATTTTATTCCTGAAACAATAAATAATAAAATACCATGGGAAGAATCAGATCCCGTAATCCCTGCAATAAAAGTTTATACATATAAGGATCTAAAAACGTCTGACGGCATTATATATGAAGCACGAATTAATGCCGAAACAGGGAAAATTCGCTCCGTATATGAATCTTCGGGTTATTTAGCGCCTTCAGGTGAAGTTAAACTGACTCTTGATGAAGGAGAAGAAATTGCAAGATCCTTTGTATTAAAGGCATTTGGACAAGATCCCGATGATATAGGAGATCCCGATAACATTTTTACCACAATCAAAACTTCTAATTATGTTAATCTGGATAGATTTAATAAATTAGGCAAAGCTGCAAATATTTACGTCAGATATTACAATAAATATGAGGGATTGGATGGCGGACCTGTTTTACAGATGACTATCAATTCAATTTCCGGTAATGTAACATCATGTCAGTTTAACATTCCAAATCTTCAAAATCATACATTCTCTTCTTCTGTACCTTCAGTTTCTCTAGACGAAGCAAAAGAAATTATTGAAGAAAAAATAGACGAGAAATACCCGGGAGAAGTAAAAACATATGAATTTTTAAATGACGATAAATCTGAGATGTTGTTGTGGGATACCGGTGTTCCGGTATATTATGATAACACAACACCGGTTCGCCTGATCTGGGAATTGGAGTTCAATGTTGAAAGAAACATTGGTGCAGAGCCAGATATTTCTAAATTTGACGATTCTACATATGGTGCTGTAATAGATGCACATAGCGGAGAAATTCTTTGCCTTTTTTATAAGGATATTACAATTGATTATCTGAAAAAATACTACTAGTAAGGATCGTTTTGGTGTGACAGATTTAGAGATGAAAACCAGGAAAAAAAATATTTTTGGAGTACGGATTTTATGATTACGACTAGAAATCTCACAAAAATATATGGAGAAAAGGCAGCAGTAAATAATCTTAATCTTGAGATCGGTAACGGAGAAGTATTCGGTTTTTTGGGTCCTAACGGTGCCGGAAAAAGTACGACGATTTTAATGCTTACCGGGATGATTGAGCCTACATCCGGAAGCTGCCTTATTGATGGTATTGATGTTACAAAAAATCCATTAAAGGCGAAAAAGATAACCGGTTATCTACCTGAAGACGTAGGATTTTACGAAAACCTGACTGCCGAACAAAATCTGGACTATGTTGCCAGATTTTATGGAATGAACCCTGAAAAACGAAAAAAAAGAATTGACTTTCTTCTCGAACTTGTAAAACTAGAAAATGTCACCCAGACTCTTAGCGGATATTCCCGTGGAATGAACCAGCGTTTGGGGCTGGCACAGGCTCTTTTAAACGATCCAAAAGTGGTAATTCTGGACGAACCAACAGCTAATCTTGACCCTGAAGGAGTATTTCAGTTCAGAAAAATTATTCACAATTTGTCTGATGAAGGAAAAACTATTCTTATCTGTTCCCATGTTTTATCAGAAGTGAAAAAGGTCTGCAAAACACTTGGAATATTATCACAGGGAGATCTTGTTGCCAGGGGCACAGTTGAAGATGTTGAAAAGCAGCTTATTGAAAAAAGTCAAAATCCTTTAAAAATCATTCTTGAAACAGAAGAGCCGCTTCCTGAAATTAAGCATTCCGAAATTATAAAAATTGAAGTTAATAATAATCATGCCATAATATATACAAAAAATGATATCAGGAAAAATATCTTTGATATTCTAAAAAAAGATTATAAAATAATTGATATACATCTTGAATCCCCCCCTCTTGAGGAATTATTTCTTAATGTCTACAGGAGGGAATAGTGTGATATCAGAAAGGGTTTTAATTGTTGCCAAAAAGGAATTTATTGGGAATATTACAAGCAAAAAATTTTTTCTCATCCTCATTTTATTCGCAATTATTGTAGGAATAGGTGCTTTTGATGGTATCAGTGAATACTACAGCGTGCTTGATGAGTATAAATCCGGGAGCAGCGATGTTTATCAAATCCCTCCGACCCCTGTAATAGTATTTGGAAGTATTACAGAAAATCTGGGCTATTATGGATTTGGAGCAATTATTGCCATAGCACTTGGTTTCAATCTGATTTCAGGTGAAAGGGAATCAGGATCGCTCAAATCTCTTCTTTCGCATCCGGTTTTCCGGGACGAAATAATCAATGGGAAGGCTATTGGAGGAATTTTTTCATTGCTTTTTGCAGAAACGATTGTCTTTACTATCGTTATCGCACTAATGCTTACAAATGGAATTGTTCCTGACTTGAACGCATTTGGAAAAATATGCATAATCTGTTTTTTTATATTATTATTTCTAATTGCCAATTTTTCTCTTGCACTGATGTCTTCAGCAATTTGTAAAAGCAGTAGTAGTGCACTGATTTTATCAGTATCCCTGCTCTTTATCATGTCATATCTGATTCCTGTTGCAGGACTTGAAGTCTCAAGTTATCTGATCCTGGGAGATGAGCCGGAAACAATCTATTCAAATGAAATGTCCTCCATGTCAGCCAGCGAAGTGCAGTATTATCAGGATACGAAACTTGATTATATGAATAAAAAAATTAGTTTACAGGACATTTTATCAGTATTTTCCGTTAGAAGAATATTTTCAGAAATAGTTGACCCTTTTACAAGAACATCATCGTATCTTCTAACCCTGGAGATGTACGGGGGTGATAATACTTCTTTTCTTGAATACGAGCCTTCAACTCTTGAAATACTTGAAAGTATATGGACCAAAATATTTGCATTGATAATGTTTCCTGTTATTTTTTTTGGAATCGCATATGTAAAATTTATGAGAATGGATCTAAGATGAAGAGGTGATTTATAATGAATTTAGAAAGATTACTAATTGTTTCCAAAAAGGAATTCTTTGATCAGATCTCAGGCAAAAAATTTCTTGCACTTTTTTTTATGCTGATGGTTATTGCCGGTGTTTCTGTAATTAGTGAGTATCAAACCTATACTAAAGAAATGGAAGCATATGCTAATTCCGGAAGTACATATCTTGACGAATATGGAATAATTCATTCGGGTGATGCAGCATATAATCCTTCTCCGGTCAATATATATTATGGGATTGTAAACGGTCTTTCGGGTTATATTTTTGGACCTTTAATCGCAATTTCAGCTGGTTTTAATTTAATTACAAAAGAAAGAGAATCTGGTTCGATAAAATCTATTCTTTCTCATCCACTTTACAGAGATGAATTAATAAACGGAAAGGCAATTGGAGGAATAGGAGTATTGGCTGTAGCTACAGTTGGTCTTTTCGTAATTATTACAGCAATTCTGTTTTTATTAAGCGTAGTGCCTTCAGGGGACGATTTTATTTCAATAGCACTTCTTTGCGCTATAACAATATTATATCTGGCAGGCATTTTTTCAATGTCTCTTATGGTGTCGTCACTAACGAAAAACAGTGGAACTTCATTGATTTATTCTTTAATTTTATTCATTATTTTGTCATATGTTGCAACAATTGCCGCTCCTTCTGTAAGTTATCTGATAATCGGCCCTGAACCCGCTATAATCGGCAACGATGGATTTGAATTTAACGACTATGATGAATTGAGCAATTATTATTCAACTCAAAAAATTATTGAAAACAGTGTTGAATATTTTTCAATAAAAAATAATTATTTATACGCAGGAATAGCCCTGACAAAACCGTCGTTTTTCTGGGCATTCAAAGGTGCAGACGAAGTTCATTTTTATGATTATTCTAAGATGGGTATAGGTTTTGAGGATATATTAGGTAAAATATGGGGTAATATATTACTTTTAATTGCATACCCGATAGTTTTTTTCGGGATAGCCTACGTGAAATTCATGAGGATGGATTTAAGGTGACCGTGCTATGAAAAATCAAAGCAGATATTTTTCTTTTCATTGATAATCGTCTGAATATTGAATGTACCAAAAGAGACACATAAGAAAACCTGAAAAAATTCTTTTTCACTCTCATAATTCATCCCTTCTTTGATCCAGGTTCTCCGGAAGTTTTCACCCGACTTCGCTTTATAAATCACATCAATGAAGAATTACCCATGTCCGAGGAAGGAACAATTCGTTCGATAGAGATCATCTGGGAGCTGGTGGACGACATAACCTCTCCGGTTGAAAAGATCAACGAAAATATAAATAAAATGATCGGGAAGAGCCGGGAGATCATTGAAAAATATGGAGAGACGGTTACAAATTCGATTAATGAGATAGCCAGGGCCTACCAGTATGCCCAGGAGGTTCTTGATTCATATACGAAAGACCTGAAAACCTGTTCGCAATATACTGGTGTCAGCGAGGAGATTCTCGAATATATGCAGAATTCCCCTGAATTCGTATTCAACAGGCATGCAATATCCGATATTTCAGATCTCTCACGGCAGTGGGCGACGGAATCAGAAGGAGATACATCCCTCAATCAGGTATCCTTCAATGCCGGGATTGCAGGCGGTTCCGGCATGATACTGATGGCCGGAACTGATATGACAAATATCGAAAAAATACAAGCCGTCAACAATGCGATAACGGACTCGATCGGCCTGTACAGGGAATTCTCCGGTACGATGGCATCGGTATTATCTGAAAATCCCGCTTTGAACGACATGCTGACGGGTGCTTTTGAACAGATGCCCGAATCCCTGCAGGGAATAATATCCACCGGCGGCGAGGCTGGATCGGCACTTATGGGTATTACGGAGAGCGTGCTGCCCCTCGCCAATTCTGCATTCTCAGTAGCTGACGAATGGGGCCAGGTGTACGGGATCCTGACAAATTATATCCCTGCTTCGACCTTTGCAACCCTCACAACAGGCGGACTTTCCGGCGCAATGACGACGCTCGGAACGTCACTTTGGGCGATTGCGATAAACCCGGTGACCTACGCAATTCTTGCAATCGTAGCCGCGGCCTGGCTCTTGTGGGATGTCTTCGACAAGGGCTGGGAGAACTCGATGCTGAAGGGAGCGGTAGACTGGATATTCGAGACCTTCCCCTGGCTGACGCCTTTGGTCGAAGGGATCGTCACCGCATTTACATACCTGCAGGAGGTCATGGCCTCGGTCTGGGAATACATAAAACCGATCGTCGACACCATCACAAGTACACTAGAAAATCCCGTGGTAAAGACGGTCCTTGACGCCTTATGGAGTGTAACCCCGATGGGAATGGCCGAGAACGTCTATGCAGTCGCAACAGGACAGCCGACAAGACTGCAGTCCGACTTCGAGGACTTTGCCGGCGGAGAATACATCCAAAACGCCTACCAGACGCAGGAGATCACAGACAAAGCCTATGGCTCTTCGGCAGGAGGCGGAGTCACGGTGAATATCGGAAACGTCGATGCGTCCATGAACACCGGAGACCTCAAAACCGAAGGCGTGACGGCGGACGACCTGAACACGATAATGAACAAACGCGACAGGAACCTTCAGTCGGGGATGCAGCGGATGATAACCGGGGAACTGGTCTCAGTAGGAGCGTGATTATAATGGCAACAGAAGATATCGTGCTGATCTACGACAACGTAAGAACGGTCCTGGAGACCATATCCGAGGTCTCGTACTCGGACAGTCTCGAAGTGCCGCAGCATAAGACTGCCGCACAATATTCAATAAGTGATCACATCATCCAGAATCCGGTGTCGGTAACACTGAAGATGACGGTTTTGAAAAAAGACATCGACACCCTGGTCTCGCTTAAGAACCAGAAAAAACGCCTGAAATTCATATCCGAAACACGGGTGGTCGATACCGTCGTGATATCGGCCCTGAATTACAGCGAGGGATCTTCGATAAACACGTGCAGTGCTACCCTGAAACTGCAGGAGGTAATCACCGCGACCATCGAATCGGCCTCCGAGTCCCTTGAGATACTTACCGCAAAGCCGGAGAAGTCGGTCACCGCGTCAGGCTCTTCGTCTTCGCCGGAGGAGAAAACAACAACTACGGACGGGATTACGGAAATTATTGAAAGCGGCGATACAGTGGAGGGGATGCTCGGATGACTTCGATACTGCCTTTCGAGACCTCGGTCGGATGCCCGCAGAAGCAGCTCTTCAAACTGGACAATATTACCTACTCGGTATTCTACCAGTACAACCCGACGGCGGATATCTACACGGTCTCCATCAGGAGAGTCGCCGGCGACGTTCAGCTGTATTCCGGGAAACTGGTCGAAGGCTTCTACAACAATATCAAAGACGATGTCACGAAGGAGGTTCTCTTTACCCTGTACGTCAGCAACCTGGAAAACATGGAGGTCTGGATCATATGAGCTCCACATCCTGGTATCGTATCGCATCGGTCCAGGTCGACGATCTCGTATTCGATTACGAGAGCTGCGATATCGAGTTCAAGATCAAAAAATCAGGCGACTCCAGCCAGAACCAGGGTGAGATTACGTTATGGAATCTCGACAACAAAACCTTAAACGCGATAAGCAAAGACGCACGAGTGCGGGTTAAGGCCGGGTTCAAAGGAGATTACGGAACTATATTCGAGGGCTATGTCACGAAGAAAGAGCCGCAGGCGGACGGTGTGGATCTCTCCACGATTATCACCTGCTCGGACTCCTCATTTCTCTTTTATAATTCGAAGGAATTCGTTTTCGAAGTGCGTGAAGGTCAGAATCTTTCGGGGGCGGTCAAACAGGTATATGACGCATGTGATGTCCCAGCCGGGAAGATCAGCGACATCGATTATACCTTCCCCCATGCCAGGACGTTTACCGGAACCGGCCAGGCGATCCTCGAAGAGATGCTCAAAACAATAAACGGCTCTTCGAAAGATACAAAATATGTCTCGTATACCGAGGGAGGAATGGGATACTTCGTCAGGTCGGACAACAGGACAGCCGAAGTCTTCGAGATCAACAGTTCGACCGGACTTCTGACGATCGAGGTTTCAGAAGATTCGAACTCGGACACGGTCGCCACTTTGACTACGCTCCTGAACTGGAGGATCGGAATCGACACATGGCTCAGGATCGAGAGCCCGAATATCAACGGACTGTTCAAGGCGTCCGGGTATACACATACCCTCAGGGGCGACACCTACGAGACCGAGATAGAGGTGGCCGAAGCATGACGGGGATCGGTACGCTCACGAAGAACCTGATCGAAAAGGAAGTAGGCAGGTTATGGACGGCTACGGTCGCAAAGGTCGTATCGGTGGATTATGAAAAGAACCTATGCAGCGTTACGATCAAAAACACCGTCGGCGGAAACGAAGTCACGCTGAGAGACCTTCCGGTAATGTATCCTTCGACCTCGGCGGGTACTCTCATGCTTGCGATATCGGAGGGCGATCTCGTCATGGTTATCTTCGGGAAATGGAATATCAG
>NZ_AXDV01000028.1 GCF_000784355.1 Methanolacinia paynteri
TGTCGCGATAAGTCGCAAAAGGGGATGCTCGTCCATCCCCTTTGCGACTTATCGCGACAGGGGGAGGGTCGCAGGGAGGGGGAGTATCCCCCTCCCTCATTAATCTATTCAAAACCACTTCATCATCAGAACGGCATCCTCGCCGTTGTTATAATATCCGCCGATAACCATCACCTGAGAGTACCCAAGCTTTTTGTAAAAGCTGATCGCATCCCCGTTCGAGACACGAACCTCAAGCTGCGAGCCCTCCGCACCGCTTACGATAAACTCGTACTCCATCCTCTGCATAAGACGTCCCCCCAGACCCATCTTCCTGTATTCCGGGACGACGGCGAGGTTCATGATGTGACCGTATAGCACCTCAGATGTATCCTCGATCCCGGCGGTAATGAACCCGACTATATTCCCATCGCTCTTCAGTGTAAAAAAAGTGTTCGAGTAGTAAAACAGAACATCTCTGAACGCCTGTTCATTCCAGGGATCGGGAAACAGGTTATTCTCGATCTCGACTATCCGGGGGATATCCGGAAGTCCGGCACGGTTTATTTCAACATTATTCATATTGCATCGGTTATTGCGGCTGCCAGATCCGGCATACCATATTGATACATATTATTGGTCGGATAGTCATATTAGATTTAACAATAAAATAATTAGGAATACTCCTAAAAGAGGATTAAAAAATATGGTCAAAATATTCAGTTTCCCCGCAATCAGGCCAGCTGCAAAGGATGCCGGAGAAATTGCCTGTGTTCCCTACGACGTCATCAGCAGGGAAGAGGCGATGGAATGGATAGACAAACACCCGGACTCCTTCATGAGAGTAATCCGTTCAGATGCCGTTCTCCCCGATCTTCCCGCCGAATCGGAGGAAGTTTATGCAAAGGCTAAGAAAAACCTCGAACATATGATTAAAAACCGCCTTTTGGTAAGAGACGACAAACCCGGAATATACCTCTACAGGGTAAAACAGGGCGGAAGCATATACACGGGATTCGTAGCTAACGTATCGGTCGACGATTATATAGAAGACAAGATAAAAAAGCACGAACTGACACGCTACGACAAGGAGATCGACAGGACCACGCATATAGATGTGACAAATACAAACACGGGACTTGTCGTTCTCCTTTACAGGGATCCTGGCGATGTTTTTCATTACATAGAATCACTTATTCCTGAAGAACAGCCCGATTCCATAGTAAAAATGGATTCAGGAATAGTCCACGAGGTTTTCAGGATCTCTGACGATGCAAAGATCAAAAATATCATCCGCATGTTCGAAGGTGTTGATTCATTATATATCGCCGACGGGCACCACAGGGCGAAATCGTCTGTAAACGTCGCGCTGAAGCGCAGGGAGAACGGGACCTCAACGGAAGAGTCGGAGAGATTCATGGCAGTAATCTTTGCCGAAAACAGGGTAAAGATCCACGGCTACTCAAGACTCGTCACGGATCTCGGGGAATATACTCCCGAATCCTTTATGAAGGCGCTTGGAGGAAAATTCGAGATAAAAAAATACGGTGAGATCGACGATACAGTATTCAGGATACCCCCGTTAAAAGAATCCGGTATCCCGCGCCATGTCTTTCACATGTACATCAAAGGCGAATGGTATGAAATATCATGCCCGGTCGAAAATCCTGAAGACACCATAGGATCACTCGATGTTTCCGTTCTCCAGAAGAAGGTCATGGAGGATATGCTTGGGATAAACGATCCCAGGGGAGATCCGAGGCTGCAGTATCTCGGCGGCGCAAGACCCCTTTCCGATCTTGAAATGCGTGTAAACAGCGGGGAATTCGCAGTCGCTTTCTCGATGCAGCCGGTAAAGGTGGAAACTGTACTTAAAACCGCCGACGAAGGAAACATCATGCCGCCCAAATCGACATGGTTCGAACCGAAGCTCCTCTCGGGTCTTACGTTGCACACTCTTGATTAAACCATCATTTTTTTCAAAAAAATTTCCTTTTCAGCATAAATACCACAATATCTTCCACATATAAAATCAGTTAGTAACGGTTTTATTAACCCTTCCAGATACTCTTTCTATAGATCTTTTCTGGGTGGTCGATGGTGGTTAAAAAAAACAGGCTGATTCTGATAATTGCAATTATTCTTGTTCTGGCATCCATCTGCGGATATGTATTGATTAATGGCATAAATCCCGGAGATTACCTGAAAGAGAACGGTCTTTTTTCGCAGTCGCCCGCACAGGAACAAACTGATTCATCAACAGATACGACGACTGCGGGGCAGAACACAGAAAGCGTGCCCGGCTTAAACCAGAGATCATTTGAAACTGCCGCCAATAAGCTCCATATCCTTGATTCGGAAGGCATTCTTGATCTGAATAACATTACATACCACCAGATCCTCGGGAGATTTGTCGACTTAAACGGCCTTGCAGATTCCTGGATGATCGGTGCAGGAAAGGACGGACAAAGCATCCTTTTAGTATACAATTCAGGCGAATGGAATGAGCAGGAATGGCCAGGGGCCCTGTCCGAAGAAACGATCGATATTGAAAACATCACCCTGCCTGAAGACCTTTATAAACAAAACAGCGAAATCATCAGGAAAACTTTAGCAGTGGCAAACGCTTCGTACTCCGATCTCTCCCTTAAAGACGGGATTTATACCATCTCCATTCAAAACACGAATAACATCGCGGAACTGAAATTCAAAGCGGACAGCGGGGAGATGATCTGACCTGAAAATGAGAACATTTAGGGAGAATGGAATTTTATCAGTTGATTTCCTGATAGGTTTTTCAATATTCCTGCTCGCCCTGATAATGATTCTTACAATGATCCCCGGTATCTTTGCAGGACTTGACAGCGCCCAGATAGATTACGATGCAGTCGCGTACAGAACATCCGTCATTCTCTGTGAAGATCCCGGCTGGCCTGCAGATGAAGACTCATGGGAGTTTATGGACACGTACCATAAAGACGATATCGACCGCCTCGGCCTTGCCGTATCATCCACTTCGTCCAATATACTCTCAAAAGAAAAAACGAAAGCTTTCTTCAATGAAAATGAGAATCTGGTCCTTGAAAACGACGATTACCACTCAAAGGTTCTCTTCGGTGAAATCCCATATTATTACAATATCTCATTAAAGATCGAAAACCATCCGGTCAATACCACGGGAAATATTGCACCGGATTCAGGCTATGGCTATATGAGACGCCTCGTCAAACTGAAAGAGCCCGGATACGCCAAGATAGATTCCGGCGAATTCAATAAAACGAATACAACCATCACAACCCTTAACCCATATGTGTATACCGGATTTTCTGTCATCTTCGACTATGCCGAACTCCATAACAAATCCATAGATGAAGCATACAGGTTCATGCTACATAGCGAACCCGCATCTATCACAATATACAATTTCAGCAGCTCGCTCAACCGGTCAGATATATACAATGTTACCCTCACTAAGATTAGGTTCATAAATGACGACAAAGAAGTTCCTATGGTTTACAGTACTTACCACAATGACACGTACCGGTTTTTCATCGACGGCATCCAACATACGATGCAGGGTCCGTTCGAAATCAGTGATGCGGACGAGCTGAAATTCGAAATTTATCCGCCTCTCATGTTCTCTGACGAAATTGGAAAATCTCTGTCAGTTGTATTCAACATGACATACGAATTTGTCCCCGACGAATCAATGAAGCACTATTACATCTCTGGTGATATTCCCTACACCTACAACAAGGACTATATGACCGAACCATACCTGAAAGACGGAGTTATGGAGGTTATGATATGGTAATCTCAGATGATTGTGGTCAGCTCTTTACAATCGAAGGACTTGTTGCAGGACTGATAATGCTGTCAGCGGCTTTCATCGTCGCAGATTCTATCACGATATACACGCCGGGCGACGCCCATATATCGGACATGCAGCTGGAACAGCTTGGCAGCGACGCACTCCTGATGCTTGACACCGCGAACAACTATAGCGAAAAAAGTACTCTAAGAACTGTTGCAGAGATGATTGACAACGGAGGAACAGACGCCTACAATGCCAGTATATTGTTTAAAGATGCATTTAAAAATGAGCTCGCGAGAGGATCAGGAACGTCGGAGATCGTGGATTCAATAAGATACAATGCAACTGTCTATTACAGGAATACCGGATCGAACAGTGTCATGAGTTATGCATTAGGAGACAGCGGAACCGGCGAAAGCCAGCCGATAGGAAGCGAAGTCTCACGCCAGCCCGAGATCAGTACCGGACGGCTTGTTCTTGTCGATGACGGCGCACAAAACAGAATATACAGGGTAGAGGTGAGACTATGGAGAGAATGAACGAAGACGGACAGTGGATAGTCCTGATGGGATTCATCGTCAGCGTCTCTCTCTTCGTTCTTGCAATTATCATCAACCAGTCGGTGACGGTAGGACAGACCACATCGGAGGCTGTTCTGGAATTTCCAAAGAATGAGATCACAGAGGTCCGCGAAGCAGTTATTGATATCGCAAAAAAAGATCCTTCGTCCGACATTCTCAAAAAGGACCTCTACGCTCTCTCGATGGACAGGATGAATGCCGTAGTATACTACGATATAACGAATAAAAAATATGAGGATGACTACTACAAATACGACGAAATCCTGATCCGTTTCAACAACGGGGTGACTAAATACAATGAGACCTATTGGCTGCCGGAAAAAAAATGAAGGTGGGATTTATCGCGTGAGGGACAAAGATGAAGCCGTAAGCACGGTCCTTGAATACATGAATATAACAGCGATTCTCATTGTAATGATGATCCTGCTCACCCTGCTTATCAACTCAGTAATTATCGAAGATTCTTCGGAGAAACTGAAGTATCATGCATTTGTCGACATAGGAAACGGGGTCAGTACAAGGATAGTAGATCTATATGTAATCGCTCCGTCAAACGGGCGGATCGTGACAAACCTCGATCTTCCCGAAGACGTGGCAAACGGGGATTATACGGTGAAGATGGACCCGTCGGCAACTGGTGCGGCACAACAGATTATTGTCACCGACGGAAACGTGAAGAGTGTCATATCAATTGCAGGGATAGGTGCCACCAAAGCTGTAACAGGCAATACGACGGGAAGCGGTCTCAACAGGATAATATACGATTCAGGAGGAGTCTGAAGATGATAAAAGAATACGGCAGCGAAGGAGTATCCGAGTCTATCGGATTCCTGATAATGTTTACAATAGTTCTTACCGGAATTGCAATGGTCTCTCTTGTAGGGTACCCGATGCTTATCCAGACGCAAATCAGTTCTGACGAGAGAAACATGGAGCAGGCAATGATCTCGGTCCAAAACGATATGAAAATAATGACCTTCAGCAATGTCCCGTTCCGCGATTCAACAATTAAGGTATCGGGGGGAGGGCTTACCGCGATAGACAATGCCTCCCTCGGACAGAGTTTCACGATCTCGGATGATACGGGCACCGGATTCAGCGTTGAATACAAGCCGGGGGCTATCCAATATGAATCGGATGACGGGACCGCAGTCCTTACTCTCATGAACGGCGCAGTAGTCAGGAGGGAAAAATTCCAGAACGGTTCGGTCATGATAGCCGAACCCCGGTGGTTCTACGATATAGACGAAAAAACTCTCGTAATTTACATGACTGTCCTGAACGCGGACAGAGAATACTATGAACGTGGAATCGGAACCATCAAAATGAGCATGAAGACACAACCTGTTATAATTGACACTCCATACGGGACACCTGCAAATGTCACGGTCACCTATGCATACGATCCTGACGACGATTATTCGGTCGCATGGAGAAATTACCTGACCGGAGACTCGATAGTGGAAGGAGGTTTTGCAGAAACCGGTTCAGGAAAGTATTCACTTAGCGGAGTGGAAAGGCTTGTAGTAAAGGAATACGATATAAAAATTGAGAATATGTAAATTTACCTGATTTACAGGTAATTATTTCTTCTCAGCCACTCGACCTGCGGCTTGGTATATCTGTATATTATATCACACTTCTCGTCCTGGAAATCCCACGGGACAACAATAAGGACATCCCCTTCGCGAATCCAGACGCGCTTCTTGATCTTTCCCTTGATTCGCCCTGTTCTTGTTACGCCGTCATAACATCTTACGCGGATATGATTTGCCCCGAGCATAAGGTCTGCCGTTGCAAACATCTCCCTTTTCTTGGAATTCGGAAGTTTTACCCTGATTATGGCTTCTTCATTGTTTTGATTATTATTGTAACTTGCCAGAAATTTCAACTCCAGATAATATACTTTTGTTTTTATCTATTATATTAATTAGGATAATAGCCGAAACAATTCCTTCATTTTTTTGTTAACGGGTAAATTATCCATATAGAGAAAATTAATTGCCTTTGAGTAGCTTTTTTAATATATGGATGTCCTGCCGTTTAGTACATGGTATTACATCATGGGCATAGTAGGCATAGCTGTATTTTCCATCACCGGAGTTCTGGCAGGGGCAAAGAGAGGGATGGATCTCTTTGGCATTGTTATCATCGGCGTTATTACCGCACTTGGCGGCGGTACATTAAGGGATCTTATCCTTGACGTTCCTGTCTTCTGGATCAACAATAACCTGTACATTGCAATCGCCCTCTCTGCGGCAATAGTCGCATTCTTCCTTGCAAAACCGTTATGGTGCTCGTACAGGGCATTGCTGATTCTCGACGGACTCGGTGTCGCTCTCTTCAACGTGCAGGCGATAGATAAGACACTCGCATACGGCTTCAGCCCGGTTGTCGCAGTAATTATGGGTATAATCACAGGAATCACCGGGGGAATAATACGTGATCTGCTCGCAGGAAATCCAAACCTTATACTTAAACAGGAGCTCTATGCAACCCCGATACTTATCGGAGGAGTGTTCTATATCATATGGCTGACATATCTCCCGGATGCTCCCTTTGGAAGTCTTTTAGCAATACTGATCGTATTCTTGATCAGGTTTGCTGCGATAAAATGGGATCTCAGGTATCCCCGCTGGCTCCTTTTTCCGGGAAAAGACGATTCATAGTAAAAGGAGACATACTGAAAATATTAGTAATTATTTTTCAAAAACATCTCAAATTTCTCGAGGCATTGCTCCATGTCTTCTCTTCCGAATCCTACCCTGAAATGTGAATCTCCGAATTCATAGACAGTCGAGGGCAGAAGAAGAACCCCGGTTTCATCAACGACCTTTTTGCAGAAATCAGCAGCTGACTCTCCATTCTTCAGTTTCACAAAACCGATCGATGCCGCCACTGGCCGGACCCATTCAAAGAGATCTGAGTGCCGTTCCATGAATGAATCCAGTATCTCAAGATTCTTTCTTATAATTCCAAGACTCCTGTCAACAAGACGATCGGAATGCCTCAATGCAACAGCCGCAAGGTACTCGGACGGAGCACTACTGCAGATAGTCGTATAATCCTTAAGCGAAGAGATCTTTTCGAGAGTCTCCCTGTCCCTTGCCGCTATCCAGCCCGACCGGAGTCCTGCAAGACCGAATGCCTTAGACATTACACCAAGGGAGAATCCCTTTTCGTATAGATCTGCTGCCGCAGGAAGACGGGTTTCAGGATCGAATTCAAGCTGCCTGTAGACCTCGTCTGAAAATAAATAGAGATCATGCTTCTTCGCCACACTTACAATCGTCCCGAAGTCTTCTTTCGATAAATTGAAGCCGGTCGGATTATGCGGGCTGTTGATTATAATCGCCTTTGTGTTTTCACGGATATTTTTCACGAGAAAATCCGGATCAGGCCTCCATCCGTCCTCCTCTTTCATCTCCCAGAGAGTGACCTCACAGCCGATTGCCTTCGCTATCTCATATAGCGACTGGTAGGCAGGGAACTGGACGATCACATGATCACCTTTCGAAAGAACCACATTCATGAAAATGAATATCCCTTCCTCCGCACCTGCAAAGGTGATTACATCATCCGGGGATATATTACCATAAAGCTTTGAGATCTCTTCCCTGAGTTCCTTTCCTCCACGGGCTTCAGTATACCCCAGGCGAAGATCCATCAGGCCCGCTTCCGCTCCTTCTTCAAATGAAAGCAGTTCGCTGACGGTTATTGTCTCGCAGTCTGATGTACAGAGAAGATGTGGGGCTGAAAATTCATAGATTCCCATGTATTTTTCAAGCAGGAAATTTTCAGGTCTCATGAAAGAATAATTTGTATTCCTTTTCTGAAATAACTGACCCGGTTGCTGAAAAAGTTAAGGAGGCGTGGATCAAATATTTATCAATGGAATATCGTTTTGCTGCGAGGATGAGAAATGCACCGGAATCGTTCCTGAAGAAACTATTCGCAGTATCATCAGATCCCTCGATAATATCATTTGCAGGCGGACTCCCTGATTCAAATCTTATAGATGTCCCCGGGATCAGGGAATCTGCAGCCCATGTCCTGGAAGAGGAGGGAAGAGAGGCACTCCAGTATACGACGACGGAAGGTTATCTCCCGTTAAGGGAGTTCATAGCTGAGAGGTACAGGAAAAGGCTCGGGATCTCCGCCTCAGCGGAAAATATCAGGATCGTCAACGGATCGCAGCAGTGCCTTGACATTATAGGCAAGATATTCATAGAGAATAAAGACGTAATAGGGATCGAGAGGCCGGGTTATCTCGGCGCAATAGAGGCTTTTTCACTATATGAACCGGTTATAAAAAGCGTCGACATGAACGAATCGGGTCCGGATATGAGGGGGTTCGAAAAGCTCGTAACGGATGATAAGATCAAATTCTTCTACGGGATTCCCAATTTCCAGAACCCGACCGGCAGATCATACTCTTACGATGCAAGAAAACAAATCGGCGGGATCATCGGAGGAACTGGATCGCTCTTCTACGAAGATGATGCATTCGGAGAACTGGCCTTCGATCAAAAACCGAGGATGCCGGTGAACAAATTCGCACCTGAAAACGTGATCACCAGCGGATCATTCTCAAAAACCGTCGCCCCGGGTATGAGAATAGGGTGGATCATGGCCCCGCCGGAGATAATATCCGTATTCGATACGGCTAAACAGGCAGCCGACTTGCACTCTAACTTCCTCTGTCAGAAGATCCTTGACCACTATCTCAGGAACAACGACTATGACGCCCACCTGAAGCGGGTAGTATCAGTCTACCGGGACAACTGCATGCTGATGCAGGACCTTCTCGATGACATGGCGAATATCGGGATTACGCATACCAGCCCTGAAGGCGGGATGTTCATGACCGCCGGACTTCCGAAGGGCTTATCCTCGATGAAAGTTTTTGATGACGGAATAAAAAACGGTGTAGCCGTTCTTCCCGGCATTCCGTTTTATTCAGGCGACGGCGGAGACGATATGATCAGGCTCAACTTCTCGAATACCAGCGAGGAAAATATAAAAGAAGGGATGAAAAGACTCTCAAAAGTTCTTAAGACAGGCTTATGAGAAATTGCAAAAGGAAGTCCGAGTTGTCTTCGTACCAATCCGGTCAAAAACGCTTATGAAAAAGAGGTTTAATGGATTTTTTCATGTAAAAAACCCTCATGACGGGCGATTCCATCACACAATAACCGATAAAAATCTACAAAACCTGTTGGAATCAAGACAAGGGATCTAAAGGATCCCAATCGGGATTCCCAAACAAAAGCAAATAAACAGCCCAGGGGACCCTTGCCGGTCCCCCGGGCGTGCCGTTGGAAGATTATCTTAAGGCAAGGCCCCTGGGCAGGGGCCGTCCGGCGGCTTTGGGCGCCGGTGCCGGGGTCGCCTGAGAAAGACATGAGACAGTAAAGAGCCAAAAAGTTTGTTGGAATTCGGACAGGGGATCTAAAGTGTCCGGGTCCGGATTTTTATAGCAAAAGAGAATGATTATGAATCGAAGTAGCCGGAATTATTATCTCCGGCTCTTCAATTATTTTTATCAGTCAGGATATCAGACAGTATCTTTGAGATATCTATCCAGATAATCAGCGCCTTGTTTCCCGAATTATCCCGGCCTGATTTAATTATCCCTTTTACATATGCTTCCTTTGAAACGGATCCGTCCATCATGTCGATGTCTTCTTCAGGGACCTGGAGAACGCTCCGGACATCATCCACGATAAGTCCTATATTCGAACCGTTTGCAGCCTCGGAAACGAGAACTATGATCTTCCCGTTTTCAGCCGTGGCTGATGCGGAAAGACCCATGAGCTGGTTGAGATTGAGAATGTTTGTAATCTCTCCCCTCAGGTTTATGATTCCGGCGATATGATCAGGAGCTCTCGGGACGGGAGTTATCGGGATCATCTCAACGATTTCACGTGCAATCTGGATATCAAGGGCATACTGGACGCCGGATATCTCAAACTGCACCACATCCTTAAACGCAGACATGATTATCTCCCCCTAGTATTTGAACCTTGAATTAGCCGATTCAAGCTTCTGCACATAGGAGTTCACCTCATGCATGGCACTCCCGATCTCCTCAATTGATGCACTCGCTTCTTCTGCAAGTGCTGCAAGCTCTTCCGCGTCTCTCTGGACATCCTTTGTCTGCTCCGTGCCCGAATCCATCTCCCTTACGATATTGTTGGAGATATTTGCCTGGTCTTCAATAGCCTTCGTAATCTCACCGATATCGTTCGAGACCTGCTCGGCATTTTTGATAATCGTATTTAGGGCCTCAATTGCCTTGTTGACGCTTTCGACACCCTCGACTATCTCATCGTTTGCCGCAGTAATTGCATTTGCAGTCTTTTCACTGCTGGACTGGACCATCGAAACGACATTTTCTATGGAATCTGTTGCAGCCCTTGCTTCACCTGCAAGGTTTTTAACTTCACCTGCCACTACTGCAAAACCCCGGCCGTGTTCGCCTGCACGTGCCGCCTCTATTGCGGCATTGAGTGCAAGAAGGTTGATCTGCCCTGCAATATCATTAATGAGCTTTACAACCTTGCTGACCTCTTTAACTTTTTCCGTCAGATCCTGAATCTCACCGACACTTGCCTCGGCAATTGCCTTTACGTTGTTCATCTTGTGGTTTGCATCAATTCCAAGACTATTCGCCTCTTTGCCAATTACCACAACATCGTTTGTAGCATTGAACACTTCCTGGGACGTACTTGCAATCTCTTCATTTGATGCCGACAGATCGGCAATCTGGCGATTTACATTCTCAATGTTCCTGAGGAGTTCCTTCGTCTGCTCCGCGGTCTTCTGGCTGGTTCCCGCAACACCTTCCGCAGCCTTTGCAACCTCATCGGCACCCTTGCTGACCTCGTTTGAATTCGAGACGATCATCTTTGTTACTTCTACGCTTGCAGAGACCAGTTCGGAGACCGAAACGCCGATATTGTCGACTGCCGTCCTGAATTCAAGGAAATCTCCAGATACATATACGTTGCCTGAAAATCTTGCAGTGAAATCCGCATTCGAATATAGGCTGCATACCCTCATTCCCTCTTTTAGCGGCAATGCAACCGCTTCAAGCAGGTTGTTCATGTTTTCGACGATTTCACGGTATGCCCCTTCATATTTCGACACATCGACCCTGAATTCAAGCTTTCCCTCTTCTCCGGCACCGACAAGATGCATTATATCATCTGTAAGTCTCCGAACGGTATCGTTGACAGAACTTACGGAAGCTGTAACCTCAAGGAATTTTTCCCTGATCTCCATTGTCTTTTCATCGGCTTCGCCGACTTTTAATTTCAGATCCTCGGGTCTTCCCGAGGCAATACATTCAAGATCGGCAGCAACATTTGCAAGTTCCTGCTCAAGGTACCTTTGAGGCCTGATTATGTCTGTAAGATCCTGGACCGTCTCGACATAACCCATGGTATTTCCGTCTGCGTCAAGAACCGGCGCAGTTGTCTGCTTGCATTCCGTTCCGTGCCAGTCGAAGAAAGTCTCATTATGTCCTGTGGTTCTCAGTTGCCGGATACCGCAGTTTTCAGTATTGCATATATTTGCATTCGCAGTACTGCAGGGCATTCCATATGAAGACTCCCTGTTCTTTATCTCATTGTTCTCGATCAGGAGTGCTTCGAAAGCCTTGTTAAGGAAAGTCCATTTCATGTCATTGTCAGTTACATGAATCGGATACGGAACCGCATCAAGTATGGATTCATACCATGCCCTCTGGTTTTCGATATCCGTCACATCGTTCAATGTAATAATGACCTCAAGCGGTTTGCCGTTTTTGTCGAACTCCGGATCAATTGCAATCTGTATGATTCTCCTGTCGCCCTTAAAGGTCATATGGAATAAACCGCTCGCTCTTCTTTTCTTTTCCAGGGCATCCTTCGATCCTTCTCCGCTGATCTTTTGAAGACTGAATTCCCTGTAAAAATCATCCAGGCTTAATGATGTCAGCTTTTCCCTGCTGTATCCAGTTAGTTCGACGAAATCATCATTTACGATGACAATATTGAGACTGCCATCCATGATGAAGGAAGAAGTTGGTGTGCGAAGGATGGATTCGTAATAATATTCGGCTCTATCCTCGGCATCTTTCATCCCCCTCATCAGCCTGTTCACGAGCGAACAGATCTCCGAATATTCTTCTCCGACAGAACTCTCATCAATTGAAACCCCCCTGTTTCCATTGATATATTCAGTTATTTTCTTCTCTAAATAATCCATTGCCATATTAAATCCCTCCATTGAGTGATCCGTTATATCCGGATCAACTCTCAAGAGGCGTGTGAAGTTATTATCAATATATAACTTGGGAATGTTGCAGTTTTTTTAGAAGCAATTTCAAAAAAAGTAGAAACAGTTATCCAAATCTTTACCCTTTTTTTTATTATGTCCGACTGAAAATTAATTTCATGCAGAGTTTCCCGTGACTAACTTTTCATCCATTTCTTCCGTTTATAAATACACCGATGACCGGGGCACATGCACTCAACTCATAATAATTAGTCCCGGCATCTTCACAACAAAATCATTTCTTTTCCTGATCCTGTTATATCATCTTTCTCACTATGCACGACAGGTCCGGAAAACAAATTATAAAAGATATTTTACTGTTCCGTCCGGGTAATAGGAAGTATGAAATATGCCATAATTAAAGTACAAAATAATAATTAAAGATCCGGTACGCGGGAATACAAAATTATGAAGAGAAAGATACTCATGATTGCGGTATTTGCAATCTTAATACTGGCATCAGGATGTACAACGGAAGATGATTCCCTGGATGTAATCTGTATAATGCCGGAGGAAACAACCACGGTACAGACTTTTTCCCCGACCGAAACGACATCGCTCACACCCGAAGTTACGGAATCCCCGGAAGATAATGTTACAGGCTGGAAGGCCGACGGCATAATCGGAGAGGGTGAATACGAAAATAACGTTACCGGATTCAGGGATCTCTTCTATATACACTGGACATCGGATAACGAGACCCTCTACATGGGTATTCAGGGAAAGACATCCGGTTATGTTGCAGTAGGGTTTAATCCGGTTGCGATGATGAAGAATGCCGATATAATCTTAGGCGGTAATATTGGAACAGGGGGATCTTTATACATATACGATATGTACTCGCTCGATGCCTCCGGGACAATGAGATCCGACACCTCGCTTGGAGGAGAATTCAATATAGAAGAATCTGCAGGAACCGAGAAGGCTGCATTCCAGACCCTCGAGTTCTCAAGAAAACTGGATACGGGAGACAAATACGATTCTGTGCTCGAAAAAGGCAAATCAGCAAAAGTTGTATGGTTCCTTTCCAATTATGACGACCCGCTTTCAAATCAAATTTCTGGGGAAGGTTCTGTCGATATAATAATCTGAAAACCTTCACTGCTGATTCAGGAAACACAAAAATAAAACCCTCTCCCGGGTAAGACTCCAACCATCTATTCATTATCAGATTCAATAATCGGGATAAGCCATGACAGTCGATAAGATTCCTATCGGAAAATTTTCGGAAATTACCAGACTTTCAAAGAAGGCACTGTATTGCTACGAGAAGAAAGGGCTTCTGGTTCCTGTTCAGAAAGACATCTGTACTGGCTACAGGTATTACACACCTCTTCAAATCGAGAAAGGCATATGGATTAAGGCTTTATCGGCACTTGGATTTAGCCTTGACGAGATTGAGGTGATTACCGGTCCTGGCGATAAGAACTGCATCGAAGTCAGGGAGATGATGAGCAGGAGATTGAATTGCATTCGCGATGAGATCGAAAGACTGAAAATGGCGGAAAAGGTTCTCTCATCGGAGGACCCGTTCGGAGAGTTGTTTAAAATGGAGTTATTAAACTGGAAGGTAAAGGAGATCCCACCTCTGAGAGTTATTGCAATCAGGGGACACGGGCCGTATAATGAGATTGTCGGCGAACTTATCGGCAGATTGTGCGCTGAAGCCGCCACTGTACCCAACACGGGAGGACAGATGAAGGTCACAGGGCCGGTCATGACGATATATGAAGGCGATGAATGTGATGATTTCGGAGGATCCCTTGAGGTCGCCCTGCCTGTATCAGGCCCGGTTACTCTATCGGACCCTGATATATTGCTTAGGACGCTCCCCGGGGGAAAGGCACTGACGGTTATACACAAAGGATCATATAGCAAACTTGGAATGGCACACAAGAAAGTCTTTGATTATATCAACGAAAACGGACTGAATACGTGCGGAACAGGGAGAGAGCTCTATTTGAATGATCCCTCGAACACCCCTGAAGAAGATCTGCTGACAGAGATCCAATATCCTCTTGAAGATTAATGTTTCCATGGGATATCCCCAGGTTTTTCTTCTTTTTTACTGAACTATAACTATTTAAGAAAACACCGGTTATAATTCAACATACCGGGCAATCTCCGGATCCCACGGTATAAAAGGATCGGGATAATGAAACTGCGTCAGCCTAAAGAACATTACGAAGATGAGGAAAACCCACCTGTCATTCCGGGGCCGCTTTCCATAACTGTCAGCATAGGCCTTATCGTGACAGAGGATGAGTTTGAAGCTCAAAATGTCAACAGGGCGATTAAAGAGACAATTTTATCACTTGAAGAGATCCTTTCCAGCACTCCGCACACATATAAATTCGTCCTTCCTTATCATCCGGGAGGGGAACACGTCCTTCTCGAATCATTGCTGGCAGACCCGGTATGGAACAGGCTTAGAAATCCCGAGGTCGAACTCCTGAATCTTCCCGGGGAACTCTCGCTCCCATACAGGCTCTTCGAGGGACCTGTGAAATATAAACTGAGTATAGTAAACAGGGATGAAGCTACTCCCGGATTTGATCCTGTCTATGATTCGGTCATAGACAATTCGTCCCTTGTTCTGCTCGTAGGTGAATGGGAGCCGGGAGCGGAGAAATACAGAAAGGGGAGTATCTTCAGCCTCGCAAAAAGATACGGCAGAACGATTGTAGCAATAAACCAGTACTCCGGGCACAGCTACAGGCTTTCTCACGACGACAGGATATTTGAATCCTATACAAACCTGAATACATATAATACGGAAAAAATAGATGACAGAACATTTCTGGCAAAACAAAGGCAGTATATCAACCTGCTTGAAAACGAATCGGATCAGGCGGGGCTCCCCAGGGACGTCCTGAAGGATATCTATGCATCGCTAATCCCCAATTATACAAGGGCAAAGCTTCTTGCACGGAAATACAGGCGGAACTACACCTCCACAGGAACTCTTGTATCCGTCCTTGCCGCTCTTGCCGTTCTCACGATAGCAATGCAGACACTTTTCTTCACTGACTTTCCTGAACTCGTCTGGCTCGAGGTCGCGGAGATTGCTCTCATCATCGGGCTTATGACCGCCTCAAGATACGGCGATTATCACAGGAAATGGATCGACTACAACTTCCTTGCCGAAAGAATCAGGGCTGCATTTTTTATTTCAATAGTCTGTGTCACCTGTAAAAATCCCGACACTCCTCCGCATATGAGCCTTGCAAACAGGCCCAACGACTGGATGGTCATGGCGTTTATGTCGATAGTGTCTCTCAGGCCGACTACCTACTGCCGCCTGAACATCCCTTTCGAACCGATGAAAAAATTTCTCAAAGCGGCATGGATCAATAACAGGCTCGCTTATTATGAAAGAGAGAGCAACAGGTCGAAACAGAGATACAACCTCCTCGCCGTCACCGGGGAGCTGATCTTCGTAATTGTCCTGATTCTCGCAATAATTCATGCAACAGGAATCGGGCACTGGGAGATCCATACGGACATCACGGTTTCACATCTTCTCGCCTACCTGACAATAACGCTTCCCGCTGTAGGTTCCGCGATAGCAGCAGTCAGGGTCCAGAGAGAATACCTCAGGAACTCGGAACGCTACGTACATATCGTCCGCCACCTTACTGCCATCAGGAATGAAATGAAGCATGTATCGACCATGAACGAATTGTGTTCGCTTCTTGACGAGATGAACGAGATCACGCTTCGCGAACAGCAGGACTGGAGGATTATATTCAGGTTCAGGAAGATCGAAGCGATTTGAACTTTATGAATTGAATTTTCAACAGGCAACCCTTCCCAATTCTGATTATTTTTACAGGTGACCGAAGGTCCCCATAGGTTTCGAAAGAGGGACAGCCCTTCGGTAGGCAACCCTTGCGCAAGTTCGCTTCGCGAACACGCCCTGACCTCAGGGCTTTGCGCTCTCGCGATAACCCGGCCTGGACGCTACCCTTTCGGGTAGCCTCGGCCGGGGAGAACGAATTATAATAGATCCAAATTAATGA
>NZ_AXDV01000036.1 GCF_000784355.1 Methanolacinia paynteri
CATTTTTGTTCGATACTCTGTTATCCGTTAAAGCTATCTAGTGGTCGCGTTTCTCGAAAAGAGCTCTCAGAGCCCTTTTCTTACACACCACTTCAGCCTTACAATGTTATCAGTTGCAACATATAAAGGTGCTTGTTTCAGATCGAAAAAATGCTGAAATTCAGGGATCACAAACACAAAAAATTCAGAAAAATAGGAAAATATTGGTTGAAACGTGGTGAACGCGCAATCTGACAGATCACAAGAGGGAGGAGGAAAGGATCACCTGCGGCGGTTTTCAAGCTCCGACATTACATCAGACAGATCGACATCCGCAGCACGCAGCGCAAGAAGCGTATGGAAGATCAGGTCCGCCGCCTCGCCCACCTTAGCATTGTAATCGCTGTTTTTCACTGCAATAATGAACTCTGTAGCCTCCTCACCTACCTTCTCCAGCGACTTGTCGATGCCTTTCCTGTGATTCAGTATATCAACGACATAGCTTTTTTCGGGAGGGTTCTCGGCACGATCACAGATTACGGACCACAATTCATCAATAACTTCAGAAGAACTCATCATACACCTCATCAATTCAATATGATATCTCCGACTTCATCGCCAAAATACCTGATCACAAGCAGTCTTGCTTTCTCGATATTGCACCCGCCTTTTCCGATAGCCTTACCGAGATCAGTTTTGTTGTCGACATAAACAAGGATTTTTCCTGATTCGTCATCCCTGCCTGTTCCGGATATAACAGCGGGCCTGAAGACGTTTTTTAAAAACTCTTCCAGATTGTCGCTTTCTTCAACCATCTCGACCCTTTTGCCGAGGATACGGTGCAGTTTTTTTATGTTTTCACCGTTTCTGCCTATGGCAAATCCCATATCCCCTTTTTTTATGATGTATATTACCCTGTCAAAGGAATCATCAATAACGCAGTCGAGTGCAGTGGATCTTGTTAAAATCCTTAACTCTTCTATATATCGCCTTTCTTTGAAACCGATAACCCGCTGCATTAAAAAACCGGTTTATATGTTAATAATTCCTTGATTAAATCAGTTGGCATAGTCAGATTCTGTGAATAAAACCTGCCCCGCTTCGAATAAATTTATCCCCGAACTCTCCGGCAATAGCTTCAATCGCTGTTGTACAATGCGAAGGAGATATGTAATCCAGCCCTTCAAGCGACCGGATATCAGCCTCGTCGACATCATGAAATCCTCCGATGACTCCGGTTACCGGACCCCTTTCCCTAACGCAATCAAGTATACGGGATATGTGCGGATGGGAACACCCCGTTATCAGGAAAAGACCTTTCCCCGAATCAAGAACCAGCGATTGCTCGTATATGCTGGTGCCCGAAAAGACACTCTCAATCGGACCGGTCAGAAATATCCCGGGCGATATTTCATGCCAGCCTTCGGTCACAACGCATCCGGCTCCCCTTTCAAGCGCCGATATAGTCTCGGCAGAGGTACCTTTAGGACAATAGCATGTGATTTCAGGATTCTCATCAAGAACGGCCTTAATGCCACCATTGTGGTCCCAGTGATCGTGAGACAGAACAAGAGATCTGATCCGGTCCAGAGATATGCCAAGACGCTCTAGGTTGCAGAGAAGAACATCCCCTTTAGCACCAGCATCAAACAAAATTCCGGGCTCTTTAACGAAACATGAATACCCAAAATCGACATTTAGTTCAGGATTATAGGGAATGTTATTGTATATTTCAAATATCGTATACATAAAAAATAGTTAGAGTTTTTCACATATTATATCAATAACACCGTTTTTGATATTTGAAAAGCTCTGGCCCGCGTGTATAAGGCACGGGAGTTCTATAACCGCTTCTTTTCCGTCTATTGATATTTTAACGGTATCCGGCTGTATGTCTATATCAGGGATAGCCTCGGTCTCCGGGGAAATCTCTGCCGTAATGTAGATCCTGTCAGGGGATTCGATCATCTCATAGTCGATATCATCCGGCATCTCGGCCTCGAACTCGTCGAGAGGAATGAAGCGCGGTTCACCGCCCTGACCGGTAATGATAGTGCAGCCTACGAATCTGGTATTCTCGTCCAGCGACAGGTTGCTGAGAATATCCTCCATTACTTTGGCAAAATTCTTGAATAGATCGTCATTAGGTTCATTCGGCATAGATATCACACACTTTGTAATATTCACCTGTTCTCTTCACGATACCTTTCGCCGCAAGACCGTCAAGAACCCCTGAAAGTTCTGTCAGGTCGATTCCGGAGAATTCTTCGAGATCACCAAGAGTCATCTCGCAACTTGACAATGCAAGTACTAAATTGAACTCTGTCTCACTCGCTAATATGTCTTTGCCGGTAACTTTTAAATCACTTATTTTTCTGTCAATATCCCTCTCGATGTACTCGAGATCAGACAGGATATTGTCACGGGATTCAAGGAGTTTATTGGTCGCCGCGAGAAGGCTGAAGAATTCGTTCTTCTTATCTATTACAGCTATCTCTTCGGGCAAAAGCGCGGCAGGAATATTTTCCAGATCTATTACCACTTTAAAATCCCTTGAGAGATAGTAATACTTCCTTCTCGACCGGTCGTTTTTCGACAGAAGTATCTGCTCCCTCTCCATCAGCTGAAGATGCTCGATAACCGCCTTGGGGCTTATCATCAGCCTGTCGGAGATTTCAGTAACAAAACATGGCTTCTGCCTTAGAAGCTGTATTATTCTCCTTCTGTTCCTGTTCCCAAGAATATCCAGGAGGCGGGAGATATCGTCGCCTTCCAACATACCTTTACCTAAAGTTAGTAAAAAATAATATATAAATTTAGTTATCTTTCAGCCGGTAATTCGGAGCCTCATCCGTAATTAAAATATCATGAGGATGGCTCTCTATCTGGCCTGCCGCTGTTATCTTGATGAATTTCCCGTTTGCTTTCAGCGCGGAGATATCAGGTGAACCCGTATAGCCCATTGCCGACTTAAGACCGCCTGTAAGCTGGTATATGACAGATTCCACCGACCCGACATATGGCGTTGCGCCCTCAATACCCTCGGGAACGAACTTGGTCTGCCCTATTCCTCTCGGCATATCCGGATCTTTCTTTTGGAAATATCGATCGCTGGACTGGCCACTCTCCATGACGCCAAGCGAACCCATCCCGCGGTATTGTTTGTAACGGCGTCCCTTGATTGCAATGACCCTTCCGGGAGCCTCATCTGTCCCTGCAAGAAGGCTGCCGAGCATTACACAGTCGGCACCTGCGGCGATCGCCTTTGCGATATCACCGCTGTAACGTATACCCCCGTCTGCGATAATAGGAACATCGTATTGTGAGGCAACCTCGGCTACTGATGCAATCGCCGTAACCTGAGGTACACCCACACCGGCGACCACGCGTGTCGTACAGATCGAACCGGGCCCGATTCCTACCTTGAGACCGTCGACCGAACCGCCGAACTCCTCTGCCGCAGCACCTGTAGCGATATTTCCTGCAACTACATCCGCGCTGACAGACTCCTTCATCTCTTTCACGGATTTTACTACATTCAGGTTATGGCCGTGCGCACAGTCTGCAACAATTGCATCGGCGCCCGCCTCATCAAGCATGACCGCTCTTTTGAAGTCGAACGGACCTACCGCTGCGGCCACTCTTAACCTTCCGTCCTTGTCGCGATTCGCGGCAGGGTACTGGTTCTTTTCGAGGAGATCCTGCATCGTGATAATGCCGATCAGCGTTTTGGTCCCCTCGCTTACGACAGGAAGGCGCTCGACCTTGTTGTTGTACATAACCTCAAGTGCATCCTCGAGCTTGACGTCTTCATTCACTGTTATGGGGTCTGTAGTCATAACAGTCCGGATATTCTGATCGCCCTTTTTGGATGCAATCCACCTGAGATCGCGCCTGCTGACTATGCCTATTATCTCGTCACCCTCCATTACAGGAACCCCGCTGATGCTGTAGTTCTGCATCATACGGGCCGCATCGGAAACTGTCGCCTGTGAATTGACAGTCAAAACCTCGCGCTCGATTATATCGTCCGCCTGTTTGACGAGGGTCACCTGCTCGACCTCATCCTCGGCGGTCATATTCCTGTGAAGGACACCGAGGCACCCGGCTCTGGCGAGAGCGATTGCCATTCCCGACTCGGTAACCGTATCCATCGCCGAGGATACAAAGGGGATTGTTAATTTTATGTTTCTTGAGAATTTCGAAGCGGGCTCTGTCTCGCTTGGTTCTACACCTGAAGCTGCAGGCACAAGCAGAACATCATCGAATGTAAATCCTGTTTCAATATCCAGTTTTTTCAGGTACATATTACCTCATTTCACCTTACCATTTCTATGGCCTTCTGCACTAATTCCTCACGTATGACTGCGCTTCGGTCTCCGCCGCATACCATACCTCTGACACCTATGATCTCCGGATTGATTCTCTTCAAAACATCCAGATCCTCGAATTTCAGTGAGCCTGCAAGGGCGGTTTTCAGCCCAAGCTTTCTGTTGGCCTCTGTGAATTCTGTAAGTGTCTTTTCGTCCAGGAAGTCAAAAAGTCTTTTTCCGTCTTTAACAGCTGTATCGATCATTGCAACATCGGCGCCGGCTTTTGCGACAAGTTTCGTTATATCCATTGGAGATATAGTATCGATTCTCTCAAAATCGGCATATGCCGCGATAACAACAGTTTTTTCAGGATATTTCCATTTTACGGCCTTATTGACGCTTTCAATCATCTCGAAAGCCTCAGATTCGCTCTTCAGCATAAGGCCGATTTTTATATAATCCGCTCCCGCGCTCGCTGCACCGAATGCACCCTGGGCCGCTCCGCCGGGACGATATTCATAATCTCCTATAGCCGCGCTGACTGGTTTGTTCGTTAGATCTTTGATTGCTGAAATTACCCAGGGAAAATTTGCACCCAATGAACCCTCGGAGGGCTTTTTTACGTCAATAATATCTGCAGCAAGAGAAAGTTTCGCTTCCTCTACGCTACTCGGACTGACCAATAAATCCATACAATATTTTATAATTCAATATAATTAGTGATTTTTATATGAACCAGTACGGGCCCGGAACAGACGGCTACAGGACGTGAATAAAAACACCTTATAACCGGGCGGAAAACCAGAAATTAAAGACTCCTGAAGTCGAGATCAGTTACTAAAAAGTTAATAAAGGGAATAATATGAAAATTCTGTTTGCAATGGATATACTGGACGGCGTTGTGGTTCACGGGTACAAAGGAAAAAGATACCAATATAAACCGCTGGACTGGGGGCTCGCCCATACAGTAGTTCCGCATGAATACATCCGCGAAATGCGAATCAAATACCCATATCTCGCTGATCTCAATAGGATCGAGGGAAAGGGAAACAACGACCAGGCAATTTTTTCATGCAAAAAAGAGGCTGAAACCATTTACGTCAACAGGGGCGCACGCGGTCCTGAAGATGCATTAAAGGAGCCGGGGATCAAAAACGTCCTGAGCACTGAAACATACAGGGGGGATACTTCGGGCTACGGCAGTTTCGATCTTTTCAGCATTGTAGTAAAAGACGGAAAAGCCCTCCCAGACGGAAAAGATCCGTCCGAAATTCTGAAAGATAACTCCGGTTTCGGTTTTGAAGCCTGCAACATCTTAAACCTCTCAAGTGTCGGTGCTGAGGACAGCATGGGCGGACTCGACATCGAAGCCCTGAGAGATGCCTGCGATTCGGAGCTTTTCTACGGCGGAGGAGTGACAGGTATGGACGATCTCTACAGGCTCAGGGACGCCGGCTTCGACGGGGTCATTATCGCAACCGCGGTCCATAAAGGGAATATCCCGCTTGAGATCGTACAAAGAGGGGAGCTATAGAACTATGCTGATAACGATCGAAGGAATAGACGGGACCGGAAAATCCACTCTTGTAGAAAACCTGAAAGGCCTGCTGTCAGATCTCGATCCTGTCTTCACCAGGGAGCCGGGATCGACATGGATCGGCGAAGCGGTCAGGAGAGGTATCGCCGAGGGAATCGATCCGGTTGCAGAGGCCCTTTTATTTACTGCAGACCATGCCGCCCATCTTGAAACTGTGATCAGGCCCAATCTTGCGAACGGAAAGATCATAATATCGGATCGTTACTCCGATTCGCGCTATGCGTACCAGGCCTCGACACTGAAGGAAATCCTTCCAGACCCGATGAGGTGGATGAAGAGCATTCACGAAGGATGGACGGTAGTCCCGGACCTTACCTTCCTGCTCGTAATCCCTGTTGCGGATGCGGTTGAAAGGCTGAACGAAAACCGAACCCACCAGGAGCATTTCGAATGCGTGAGCACGCTTGAAGAGGTAAAGAACAACTACCTGGTACTTGCCGAGGAAGATCCTAAAAGGTTCGTCCTCGTCGATGCATCCCTCGACCCGGATGAGATTGCGGAATTCGTCGCTGGCGAGATCAGGAAAAAGGCTGAATCAAAGAACAAATCAAAAAAGAGATAAAAAATTTTTATATTTTTTCATTTCTTATTCTTTCTGCACTGTTATTATGACGTCTTCGGACGGCTGGAGAACGTCGACTTCCTCGCCTGCAACCCTGTAAGCGAAGACTGGTTCGAACGAACCGGGTATTACTGCGATCTCCTCGCCGTCGACCGTAACCGAGCCGGGTGGAGTTACCTTCTGTTCGTCAGAGAGCGACCTGACAGCATCCATGTATCCTTTGGCCTTGTTCCTCAGGTTCGGGCCGATAAGCCCCATGTTAAACGATACATCAGATACGATCTTCTGAAGATCGGGCTTGTCAGATCTCCACTCTACATTTGCATTGAGGGTTGCCGACGCATCTCCGCCATCGTCAATCTCCAGGGGCGTATATACGGCAACATGGCCCAGCGGGGCGTTGAGCGCAAGACCCTCGTCATGCTTGTATCTCCTTATTTCGGAGACTATCTTTATGACAAGGTCTCCTTCTGCCTTTGCTTCGTCGTCCTTAAACCCGGACTGGACCCATTGCTGTGCGTGCACACTCTCTTTGCCGCCGGTCAGGTATGAGTAGCATTCCTCAGCAAAGAAGGGAGTCATAGGTGCAAGCATCCTGCAAAGCGCATCGAGGCATGTCCTCAGGACATAAAGTGCACTGCCTCTTCCTTCTTCACTGCCGTATAGCCTGCCCTTTACGAGTTCGATGTAGTTGTCTGCAAAGACGTCACGTGCGAATTCCCTGATGGCACGGATCGCCTGGTCGAACTGGAAGCCTTCCATCGCCGCTGTCACCTCATCGATCGATTCGGAGAGCCTGTGCATCATCCAGCGGTCTACGAGATATGTCGCCTCATTGTCCTCGGGATATCCCTTTTCAAGATGCATCAGGACGAAGCGGTTGATGTTCCACATCTTTGTCTGGAATCTTGATGCCGCGATTACGTCGTTCCAGTTGAATACGATATCCTGTCCGGTCGACGCCCCTGCCGCACTCCACTGGCGGAACGGATCCGCACCGTATTTGACAAGGATCTCCTCGGGCGCGATGATATTGTTGCGGCTCTTGGACATCTTGAAACCGTCGTCACCGAGAACCATGCCGTTTACAAGAATATTCTCCCACGGGTGGCTGCCGGTCAGCGCAACCGAACGGAGGATCGTGTAAAATGCCCATGTCCTTATGATGTCATGACCCTGCGGGCGGATCTGTGCAGGGAAACGTTCGGGCACCCCGGAGCCGTCCCAGCCCGTGATGTTGAGGACTGATATGGATGAGTCCATCCATGTGTCCAGGACATCCTCTTCACAGTGAAAATCGATCGAACCGCACTTCGGGCACGGTCTCTTCGGCTTGTCTACGGTCGGGTCGATCGGAAGATCCTCTTCGTCAGGCAGAATTACTTCTCCACATTTGCTGCAGAACCAGACAGGGATGGGCGTTGCAAATATTCTCTGCCTCGATATGCACCAGTCCCATTCCATCTGCGACGCCCAGTTCTCAAGGCGCATCTTCATGTGCTCGGGCGTCCAGCTGATCTGGTTTGCTGCTTCGAGGATCTCCTCGTTGTGCACCTTGACGAACCACTGCTTCTCTGAGAGTATCTCGATCGGCGTCTTGCATCTCCAGCATGTCCCTACCCTCTGTTCGAGATCCTCCTGCCGCTTCAGGATACCGAGCGATTCCATATACGAAAGGATTGCCTCCCTGCACTCTCCCGAAGACATTCCCTCGTATTTGCCTGCAACCGCGGTCATCTTTCCGCTGAGATCTATCGCCTTTCTCAGATCGAGGTTGTGCTGCTTCCACCAGTGGACATCCTGCTTGTCACCGAACGTACAGATCATGACGGCGCCGCTTCCGAATTTCGGATCTACTGCCTCATCGGAGATTACCTTCACGTCATGGCCGAATATCGGGACTTTGAGCGCCTTTCCCCGGATGGCATCATATCTCTTGTCATCAGGGTGGACTGCCACAGCGACACAGGCTGCAAGGAGCTCGGGCCTTGTCGTCGCGATCTCGACACCGTCGAAGTCGAAAAAGTTGAGCTTCGTCTTCCTGTCCTCGTAGGAGACCTCTGCGAATGCAATCGCGGTCTCGCAGCGGGTGCAGAAGTTGACTGGATGCTCGCTTTGGTATATGTCTCCCTTTTGATACATCCTGAGGAAAGAGAGCTGGGTCTTCCTGTAGTACTTAGGAAGCATCGTGATGTATTCGTTGCTCCAGTCGTTGGAAAATCCGCACCTGATCATCGTCTGGCGCATCTTTTCGATATTTTTGAGTGTCAGCTCCCTGCACATCTCGCGGAACTGCTGGCGCGGGACATCGTTTTTGGTGATCCCATTTAACTCCTCGACCTTGACCTCGGTCGGGAGGCCGTGGCAATCCCAGCCCTGGGGAAACATGACATTGTAGCCCCTCATTCTCTTGTATCTGGCGATGAAGTCTATATAGCACCAGTTAAACGCATTTCCGATATGGAAATTTCCGGTGGGGTAGGGAGGCGGTGTGTCGATTATGAACTGCGGTTTTTTGGACTCGGGGTCGAAATAATACGACTCCTTCTTCCATGTTTTGAGCCAGCGCTCCTCTACCTCGGCGGGTTCGTAATTTTTAGGTATCTCCTTTGGTGCAGACATTTCCTAAAAATTGGTTTTATAGCATCATATATTCTGCCATAAATTCTGGTGAAAGCATTCAGGGAAACGGTAAAACACGGTCGGCATTCACCCGGAAATAAATAAGATCGCACGGGGGGCATTTAAAAAATAGTGAAGGGATTACTTTAACATCATTATTTCATATAATTTATAACAGAATGACATCACGCCCTGATATGATAATTGCGGCAGTACTCTGTATAGCAGGAGTCCTGATAGCCCCTTTTATCCAGCCTCCGTGGCTGCTTGCATTAATTGCGATCCTTGTCAGCGGCATTTTTTACCTGATGAAGAATACCCACTACCCTGCAATAGGGATTAGCGTTGTCGCATTGTTCTACGGTCTGGGACTAGTATCCCTGATGGTATTCCTCGGAACTCTTGTAATCGTAATTCTCGGGGAAGCGGTGTTCAGGCTGGTCGAAAAGATCGAACTGAAATACCTCGCCAACATCATCGTCTCGATGATCGCCGCCCTCGGCGTTTATTTTTACCTTGGCTATGGGAACATTCTGGTCCCTATTACCGGTGTCATTGTCGCCCTGCTCCTTAAATCGGCTCTTAAAAAGAGGGAGGATGCGCTGATGATAGAATGCTTCGGGACGGCTATGACGATGTATCTCTTCGAAGACATCAGTTTTTCCGTGGAGATTACCAGCCTCATCCTCGCACTGATCATATCCTTTGCATTCGGTCTTACAGCATACAGGATGAAGGCGGCGGACAGGTCGGGCCTTTTCAGCGGGGCACTGATGGGTCTTTTGATCATTGTCTTTTCCAACGTGACCTGGTTTTTACTTATGCTGTCCTTCTTCATTCTCGGTACGGCATTCACGAAGTACAAATACGAGATCAAGAAACGCGAAGGAGTTGCCGAATCGCGTGGAGGAGTCAGGGGATTTACAAACGTTTTCGCGAACGGACTTGTGGCCCTCTGCGGGGCCGTACTCTATGGGATATACGGGGATCTGGCATTCCTTGCATTATATGTGGGAAGCATCGCAGCTGCGACAGCCGACACAACCGCAAGCGAACTGGGGATGCTCGGGAAACAGCCGTTCCTGATTACTACCCTTCAGCCCGTGCCCAAAGGAACGGACGGAGGAGTCACGATTATGGGTGAACTCCTTGCAATACTTGCCGCATTAATAATCGGAATAGTCGCCTTCGCCCTCGGGATCGGCCCGCCGGAGATCATTCCGGTTGCGGTGATCGCAGGGTTTGTAGGAACAAATGTCGACAGCCTTGTGGGTGCCACACTTGAGAGGAAAAAGATCATAGGAAATTCAGGAACCAATATGTTCTGTACCATCGCCGGCGGAGTCGCCGCGATGCTTCTTCTTCATTAAGTAATCAAAATAGTAATTAAAATAAAAAACTGGAGATCAGGAATATTTGTACCATCTCCCCTTTTCGTCGAATTCACCCATTCCTACGCCTTCTACACCGTCTGCTCTGCCGATCTCAACAGGAACGGCGTTGAGAAGGACATCCCTGTAAAATGCAGCCTTATATGGAAGCAGTACAAGAACCGAGATAAATATTCCGAAAGCATAGATGAGTGACGTCACGAGAATTCCGTAATCGCCGATAATTCCCATGAAAGCCTCAGGGTCAGTTGCAATCTGGTTGAGCTCGGTCTCCGTCATATCCACAAGCGGCATGAGCTGATCGGTCAGCAGACCGGACCAGAGGATCATAAGGCCGAACCCGATTATTATCAGGAGAAGGAGGGCGACGGCATAAAAAGAAATTACCTCAGTCGTTTTAATCCCGTTCAGTTCCAGGCTCCTCTTTATTGATTCGAAGACCTTCTTATCCTCGAATATCGCGGCGGTATCATAGAAGAACGTAAGAAGGACGAAGGGTACGAACATTACGACTATTATGATAAACGGGAGCAACTCCCCTCCGCCTGACATCAGGGGAACGAAGGCTAAAACGATTAGAATAACTGCAACCAGAAACAGCAGAACTCCGGGGATCAGAACCCTGAAATAACCCGAAACTCCCGTCTTAAGGTAGGAGCGGATCGAATAGTCGTCATTTTTCACACAGCCGTATGTAGCTGCAAGAAAGAAAGGGATTGCAAGGAGCCATATGAATCCTATTTTTTCGCTCAGGAAAGCACCTGATTCACCGAATGCAGAAGATATCTGCAAGTATCCGAATATAGCGCATATGAGCGGCGCAATCCACAAACACGGATTCCTGAGCAGAAGCAGGCCTGTTCTCAGGGATTTCATTCCCATGGTCAGCGGTTCCTCGGCATCGCCACAATCTCACGAACCTGGAGCGAGAAGTAATCTGCAGTATGGGCCGGTTTGATCACACACACGGTATCTGCACCGGTTGCAGTTCCTCCGACAGCGATAATCTCGGAATCGACCGGGATTTCCCCCTGATCCGCAGCTATAAGGGTGCATTCGACGGCGACCTTGAGGCCGACTGCAACAGTTCTCCGGAGTGCTTCGGCAATTGCCTCTGTCCTTGAAGAGCCCCCGAGTTTCTGCGATCTTGAGATCGCACGCTCAAGACCTGAGAGCGCATGGGTTCCTTTTATTATCCTGACTCCTTTCGATTCGAGATCAGCCGCTTTGTCTGCCGGGAATTCCCAGACGCCGGGTTTACTGAACCCGACAACATGCGTCACTACGATCAGCTGAATTCCGGTATTCTTTATGGCTTCATAAAATATTTCGGCCGTCATTCCCCCCGAACTCGCGACGACTATTTTATCCAATCCGAGCTCCTTTGCCCGCTCAACTGCAAAGGCGGCACTGTCCCGGGTGTTTTCCGGACCAGGATTGTTGAAATAGTAGGTTGTTTTGGCTGAATAACTCATATTCGGATATATTTCAACTTATGAAATAATTTATTTTTGCACAGCCGGGCCCCGTAAGAAGGATCGATTGCAAACAAGATATTTATTCATCAGGAGTCCTCAATCTATTCAGGAGAATTACCATGGTCCGCCTTGCAATCGCAGGAAAACCTAACTGCGGAAAATCAACATTTTTTACAGCAAGCACGCTTGCCCCGGCAGAGATTGCCAATTATCCGTTCACAACTATCGATGCCAACCACGGTGTCGCATACGCCAGGATCGAATGCCCGTGCAAAGAGCTTGGAATTGAGAACTGCCAGGCATGCAACGACGGCGTGAGGTTCATACAGATCGGCCTGATAGATGTTGCCGGACTTGTTCCCGACGCTCATAAGGGCAAGGGTCTTGGGAACAAATTCCTGGACAATCTCAGGGAAGCCGATGCGATACTTCATATAATCGACGCTTCGGGGGGAACGGATGAAGAAGGGAACCCGGTCGGAACGGGAACACACGACCCTATGATCGACATCGGCTTTGTCGAGACCGAGATGAAGATGTGGGTCGCAGGACTTTTGGAGAAGAACTGGCAAAAAATCCAGCGCTCCGCCCAGCAGAAGACGTTCTCAATCGAAGACGCGATAACCGAACAGCTCGCAGGACTTGCGGTAACTTATGAAGACGTAGTCTCGGCCGAAAGGGAGAGCGGCGTCGATCTCAAAAAATGCACGGAGGAAGAACTCGTCGCATTCTGTGGTGAGCTTATCAGCTCTTCCAAACCGTTCCTTGTAATCGGGAACAAGATTGATCTCGCGCCGCCGGATATCGTTGAAAGTCTACAAAACGAAGACATCTCCTTTGCAAGCGCAGCAAGCGAACTAGCCCTAAGAAAGGCTGCGGAAGGCAAATTTATCGAATACCTCCCGGGAGACAAGGATTTCACGATAAACAACCCGGAAAAACTGAGCGATGCACAGAAGGCAGGCCTTGAGGCGATCCGCGGGATCATGAAAAAATTCAACGGAACCGGAGTACAGGAGGCAATAAACAAGGCCGTGTTCGAGCTGCTCGACCTGATCGTCGTGTTCCCGGTTGAAGACGAGAACAAGTTCTGCGACGGTCAGGGCAGGGTTCTTCCAGATGCATTCCTGATGAAGAGAGGTTCGACTCCTCACGAGATGGCCTTCCAGGTCCACACCGATATAGGAGAGGGATTCCTTTATGCCGTCGACGCCAGAACGAAGATGAGGATCAAGGAAAATCACGAACTGAAGGACGGCGACATAATAAAGATCGTATCAACAAAAAAATAATCAAAACTTTTTTTGAATGTTGCCTGCACAGGTGAAATATTATAAACTCAGCCACATAGATTTTTCAGATGAATAAGACCAAAACCCCGGGCATTCTGAAGGAAAATAATAAGAAATACCGGACAATACGAATAAGAGCGCCTTCGGGGTTTCTGGACGCGGAAGAGATGGACACGATCTCCATTGCGGCGAAGAAATACGGATCAGGGATCGTATGCTTTACTTCACGCCTGAACGTCGAGATCCCCTATGTTCCTTTCGACAAGGTCAAAGACGCCGTCGCGGATCTTGAAGAGGCAGGTCTTGTTATCGGCGGAACAGGTGCATCGGTCAGGGCAGTCTTTGCATGCAAAGGAGTCTTCTGCCCGCACGGAAATCTGGACACCAGGGCCGCAGCCCTCCGGATTGAAGAGAACTTCGGCGGCAGAGAACTCCCGGTCAAGTTCAAGGCAGCAATCTCAGGATGCCCTAACAACTGCGGCAGGGCGCAGCTCAATGATCTCGGCTTTATCGGGTTTAACACACCCGAAACAATTGCCGATCAGACATGCGACGGCTGCAATCTGTGCATCTGGACATGCAAAGAGAATGCAATATCCTGTGACGAATCGCAACTAAAGATATCGATCGACTACTCGCTCTGCATCTCCTGCGGCGACTGTATAAGAGCATGCAAAAAGGGAAATATTATCTCAAAGAAAACCGGAGTCAGGGCATATATCGGCGGAAGAGCCGGACGGGAGATCAAAGAGGGAATCAGATATGAAAAAGATCTGTCGACGGATGAAATTGTCGGATTTACCGGAAAGATCCTGGATTACATGGATGCAGAGTGTAAAGAGCATGAGCGTCTCTGCACCCAGCTTGAAAGGTACGGATTTGAAAAACTCTACGAGCATCTCAAAAGATAATCAGAGACGCCAAACAAGAACCCCTTTTTCGCGAAAATGCCAAAAACATTTTATATCGACAAGATGATTATTAGTTTACCATGGGCGGAGAGATCTTCCAGGCACAGGTCATAAAGAATTTCTTTGACTGCATCACCGGTACGGATAGGAATCTGACCCGGATTTACATGTGTGTAGTCAGCCTTGCCAAACTCAGGATGGAGCCGCCCGAAAAGTTTGCCGTTCTTGTCGAGCAAATGAAGAAGAGCAAACAGAAAAGGGAGTTATCAATCGATATTATCGATTATGTCTGTTCATGCGCAACGGAGATCGACCTGACATCGGTCCAGACCGCATTCGGTGTCAAAGAGGTCTCCGAGATGGCAGACACATTCAACTCGATAAGCCTTGATTCATTATAATTACATAAACATTTTTTTCTACATTGAAACCCGATAGCCCGGGCTTTAGAAAATTTACTTACAGGGCGTTCCCCCTTTCATTTCATAAACTCAGGCATTCCTGGAACCGGACCACGATATAAAATAAAAAGAAATAGTGTTGTTTTCAAATATTTCATAACAATGCCTGGTAATGAGAATACAAATACAGAAGAGATCGCGATCAAAAAAGTAACACCGGAGAACTTTGAGAAATTCATAGAACTAATCGAAAAACTCCCCGAATACGAGAAACTCACTCCACCCGATGACGATGCAAAAAAGCGCCTCAGGGAAGATGCATTCTCTGAAAATCCGCGCTATGAGGCATACCTTGGTTTCATGAACGGGAATCCAGTTGGGTACATTACAATCTACTATACTTATTCGACATTTCTGGCAAAACCCACGCTCTACCTGGAGGATATCTTCGTTCTCGAAGAGTGCAGGAAGCAGGGGCTTGGAAAAGCATTATTCGAATTCTGCCGGAATATTGCACGGACGAAAGGATGCGGCCGCCTTGACTGGACAGTCCTCACGTGGAACGAGCCTTCGATCAGGTTTTATGAAAAACAGGGCGGAAACAGGCAGGACTGGTACCTTTACAGGCTCGAAGGGGATGCGATCTAAAAAAGTAATATTTTTTTAATAGAAAAATCATGTTTCACGGGCCAAATCCTTCCAGTCGCCTTCGATAAAGACATCTCCCCCTTCGATCTCAGATAAAAGACTCTTCAGATCGTCTATGAGCTCCGGAACTGAATCCTCAAGAGATTCTTTCCTGGACTGCCCTGCATCCAGTTCATACCTGATCTTTTCCAGTTCAGATTCGATATCGCTCGCTTTTTTATCGATTCCGGATATCTTCTCATTAATGCCAAGAGCAGAAAGCCTCGTATCTGCGGAATCGATCTCCGACATCGTCCCGGAATAGGCAGTGCAAATCTCATCGAGCTGGGAGATGAAGAGATTTGCGGATGAAAAAAGCTGGGCTTCATGTTTGGTTTTGATTATTGTTTCGTTTTCAGAGATTGTTTTATTGATATACGGGTAAAGCTCGCGGTAAAGCTCCGATGCATCCGCCGAATCCTTCTTCTCACCGGAATGAAGAAGCATGACGAGATAATTCATCTTCTCCGAGATCTTTTTGTCTCCATTCTTATCGGCGATGTAGGCGGTCTTCCTGAGAACATTGTCGCATGAAAGAAGGAGGCTGCCGTATCTCCCAGAGACCTCGCTCTTCTCCTCCTTCAATGAATCAATCTCTTTCAGGATCGATTCGTATTCCAGGTAATCACCGGAAGAGAGGACACTCTTTTTCTCCGATTCAAGATCGGCCCTGTTATTATTCAGGGATTCTATCCTCTCACCATACTTCACCGCATCCGAATCAATGGTCCTCAATTCGTTCGCGGCGGAGGATATCTTCTCATAATCTTCCCTTGCCTTATTGATCTTTTCCCTGAGTTCGACGGACGGCTTGAGTTCCTTCGTCATCGTATTCAGAGCACGACCGACTATGTCAAGGGACGATTTGAGATCCTTCATCTCTTCAGGGAATGTAGGGTGAAGGTACTTGCCCTGCCGCCTCATGTTGTTGGAAAACGATCTTATCAGCTCGACAAGCACGTTGTAAAGCTGATCGGGGTCTTCCGGGAGCTCGGTTGCAAGCGTTTTATTCATTGAAGTAATAAAATTAGCCCTGGATTTCAGTGCGGTCTGCCTGACCTTCGGATGCGGGTGGCTGAGTTCACTGATCTCTGTCTTTTCAAGATTCCGGATCTTCTCCTCAATCTCCTTAATACCGGCAACTGCTGCCGACCGGGCGTCTTTTGCGGCCGATTCAATCTTTGCGCCTGCATCCTTCGCCTCCCGATCGAGGCAGCCGGGAACTTCGTCGAACTGAAGATGTTTTTCGCCTCCGGCCTCTGTTTTCTTAAAAAAACGGTCGAAAAAACCTGCCATAAAACACCTCAGTCGGAACCCGATATCCGGGTCAGGCGCTCGACGCCGTTTATCTCTTCCACAACATCCACAACTGCCTTCGGGACAAGATCCTGCCAGTTTTCTCCCGCAAGCATCCTTCGCCGGATCTCAGTGCCGCTGTGACTCTGCCTCTCATACATATCGGGGGATTCCACGGATATGCCCTGTTCGGCAAAGAGCTGGACTACCAGAGGATTGCTTGAGAAAACTCTTGAAAAGGGAGGGGATATCGATCTCACGTGAGCTACCCAGAGAGCATTTCTCTGGATATCCTCGATAGGAATTACGTAAAACGGGCACGGAAGTTCATCAAGTGACTGGGTTATCATCATGATCCTTTCACCCGAGGTGAAGGGGTTGCCTGGTTCGTGGCTGAGCTGTGCACTCCCGATTCCGATAATAATCTCGTCCACGTATTCGGATATTCTTTTCAGCACGGAGTGGTGGCCGTTGTGGTACGGCTGAAACCTTCCGATGTAAAGACCCCTGTCAATCTTCTTCATTGTTCTTCACCATATTCGCTATTCTTGCCGCAAACGCACCGGCTGTGAAACCCGAATCGATGTTTACGACGGTTATGACCGCACATGACTGGAGCATGCTTGCAAGTGCGGCCTCTCCTCTTCCCATGAATCCGTAGCCGACGCTTACGGGAACCCCGATTACAGGCTTGTCGACGAGTCCGGCGACAATCGTGGGAAGTGTACCTTCCCTTCCTGCGCAGACTACGTAGACGCTCGCGTCATTGACCTCTTTCAACGCAGGAAAGAGCCTGTGGATACCTGCAGCACCTACATCATATGCGGTCTTAACCGTGCAGCCCATCTCCTCAGCGATGACCTTCGCCTCCTCTGCGACACGTGCATCGGATGTCCCAGCTGCAATCACGGCCACGACACCACCGGTCTTTTCAGGCGCCGGACCTCCGCCGAGAATGATTATTCCGGCCACCTGATTGTAATCACAGGCAATTCCGGATTTCCTGCAGGATTCAATGATCGCTTCGGCCTGATCTTCGGATACTCTTGTTGCTATGCATCTCTCGCCCGAACCTGCAATATGCATCAGTATCTCAGTAAGGTGTCTGGTATCCTTGCCCTCGGCCAGGATAACTTCGGGCATACCGCAGCGGATGCTTCTTCCGAGATCTATTCGTGCAAAATCCCCTATATTCTCTATCCTGAGGCCTGAGATCTGCTTCTCAGCCTCGTCAAATGTTATCTCACCTGCCCGGAACGATTCCAGGACATTTCTCAGGGATTTGTTCGATTTCATATTGGACAATTAGATATGGATGGGGGTTGAATAATAATTATTGCCATGTCCTACAGCATGTTTTTCTATATCGGAGTGTTCGGGGCTGCGGTGATCTATTATCTCTGGCTGAGGGATGCCAGGATCTTTTACCGCACGGGACTCCCCGGATACCGGAAGGCAGCATACTACGGTGTTATCTACTCCGCACTTTCAACGTTAGGGGTATTCTTCGTCTACAGGAATAGCGACTTCATCGGCCTCGGACTTGTCCTTCTTGCGTTGTATATGCAGGGCAGGATCGACAAGGAGAGAGGCCAGATCTGGAATAAGAATTCATCGGCAGTCGACAGGGCTCTGGGAAAAACTCCCCGAAAATAAAATATTCAGATGAACTGAAACACAATATCAGGTAACCAGAGGATTAAAGAAATGCTTCAGAAACCGAGGGGTACAAGGGACTTTTTACCCGAAGAGATGGAACAGAGAAGAGAGATCGAGATGAGAATGAGAAGAGTCGCCAGCCTCTTCGGTTACCACGAGGTTCTCACTCCCACTTTCGAAAACCAGGAGCTGTATACAATAAAATCAGGCGAGGGCATTATAGGGGAGATGTACACCTTCGAGGACAAAGGAGGACGAAAACTTGCCCTTCGTCCGGAAGGAACGGCGGCAATCCTCAGGATGTACGTCAACGAGGCAAAAGTCCTCCCGAAGCCGATCAGGTGGTGCTATCTTCTCGACTGCTACAGGTATGAACGGCCGCAGAAGGGGAGATACAGGCAATTCTGGCAGTTTGGATCTGAACTTATCGGTGCCGACACCGCAGCAGGGGACGCAGAGATCATCCTCCTTGCAGACGGCCTCCTCAGGGCTGCCGGCGTGAGATTCTCGCTCCAGGTAGGGCACCTCGCACCCATGAAGCACATCCTCTCTGACCTTGGTGAAGAAGATAAAAAGAGAGTAATGGCCCTCCTGGACAAAAGATCTTTTGAAGAGCTTGAAATCTGCCTGAAAGACACCGGAAAGCCGGAGCTCTACGATAAGCTGACTGCCCTCATAGAATGCACAAGTATAGACGAAGCGAAGGAGGTCTGCGGGGACTTTCCGGGCATGGAGCGGATGGAGGAGATGCTCGGGATTCTTGACAGTCAGAATCTCGAATACAGCCTGAACCTCGGGATCGTGAGGGGACTCGACTACTATACAGGGATGGTCTTCGAAGGCTTTGCCGACAACCTGGGTGCCGAGAACCAGATAATAGGCGGCGGTTCGTACAGGCTTGCACACCTCTTCGGCGGAGAAGACACACCATCGTGCGGTTTCGGGATCGGGTTCGACAGGGTGATGGTCTCCCGCGGAGAGGTAGAACTTAAGAGAGATCCGCTTGTAGCCATATTGTATACGCAGGAAGGCCAAAAACGGGCATTCGAGGTGGCCGGGATGCTCAGGAGAGAAAGCATCAGGACCGAGATCAATCTCCTGGACCGCGGTGTCGGCGCACAGATGAAGCATGCGTCAAGAACTGCACAGTATGCTGTTGTAATCGGGAAAAATGAGGTAGAATCGGGAACGGTCACACTCAAAAACCTGGCATCAGGCGACCAGGTAGAATGCAAACCGGACGATCTTCCGGGTGAGGTGAGATAAATTTGGAGCTCGCGGAACAGCTCGCCGGACAGCAGAAAAGCATAAGCGTTGCAGAGTTCTTCGAGAAGAACAAACATCTCCTTGGCTTTGACTCCCCAACAAGAGGGATAATCACCACAATAAAGGAGGCAGTCGACAACTCGCTGGATGCATGCGAGGAGGCTGAAGTACTTCCCGACATCTTCGTCGGTGTGAAAAAAGTAGACAAAGACGTATACAGGATAATCGTAGAGGACAACGGCCCCGGAATCGTTCCGAAGCAGGTTCCGTTCGTATTCGGGAAACTCCTCTACGGATCGCGATTTCACCAGATCAAGCAGAGCAGGGGCCAGCAGGGTATCGGTATCAGTGCCGCCGTCCTCTATGCACAGCTTACGACGGGCGTCCCGGCAGTTGTAATATCCAGAACCAGCCATAAGAACAAAGCCCACCGGTTCGAGATCATGATCAGGACCGAGGCGAACGAGCCTGAGGTTCTCAAGGATGAAGAGATCGAATGGGACCGTATGCACGGTACACGGATCGAGATCGAGTTCAAGACGACTCTCGCTGCGAAGAAGAGGCTGCTGGATTACCTGATGTATACGTCGGTCGTGAACCCGCATGCAAGGATCAAGGCAGATATCGACGGCGAGGTCTACAACTTCGAGAGAGTAAACGAAGAGACGATCGTTCCACCCAAAGCCATACTCCCGCACCCTCACGGCCTCGAACTCGGCCAGCTTAAGAGAATTGCTGCAGCATCCGACAGCAACCTTAAGGATTTCCTTATCAACAGCTTCTCAAGGGTTGGCGACAAGAATGCAGATGAGATTATCGGCGGATCGGGCCTGAAGGAATCGCGGAAAGCAAAGACACTCACTAACGAAGAGCTGAAGAAACTTCTCGAATCAATGCAGAATGTGGAGGTTCCGCCTCCTCCCGCTTCACAGTGCTTATCGCCGATCGGTGAGAACATGATTATCCGCGGGATAGACAAGGAGTTCCAGCTGGACTTCGTAAGGGCGAGGACGAGGAAGAGCAAGGTCTTCTCCGGCCACCCGTTCATCGTGGAGGCGGCGATCGGCTACGGCGGAAAACTCGAGTCCGAAGGGACTGCTACGATACTAAGGTTTGCAAACCGCGTTCCGCTTCTATACCAGCAGGGTGCATGTGCGATTACGAATTCGATTTCAGGGATCAACTGGAAGGCCTACAACATCTCACAGCAGGGTCTTCCGACAGGCCCGGTTTTGATCCTCGTTCACGTCGCATCGACAAATGTTCCTTTCACCAGCGAGAGTAAGGATGCAGTCGCTTCGATCCCCGAGATAGAGAAAGAGATCGTTCTCGCCCTCCAGGATCTCGGCCGCGACCTTAAGATGTTCCTTGGCCGCCGTGACAGGAACAAACAGTTCGAGGAGAGGGCACGGGCGGTCTGCTCGATCCTCCCGGATATCGCAATGAAAGTTAGCGAGATCGTGGAAAAGCCGGTTCCGGACATCAGCCCCCTCGAAGGCCAGATCATGAAGAAGGTCGTTGCCAAAAAAGGAGTGAGGGACGGATTTGTCGAGATCATGTTAAGCAATTACACAAATACCGCGGTCTCCCTTACGATATACAACATGTCGCCTGAAGACGGGAAGGATGCATCGCCCAAGCCGGACTTTGTAGACAATATCGGGGACGAATACAACAAGCTTTGGAAGGCCGTAATCGAACCGGACAATATGTGGAGTGCAAAGTACAAGGGGACTAACGGGGGCACACTCGACATCAGGGGTGTTGAAGAGAAGAAGCTGGTGGTGATTGATCTTGATAACTAAGGAAGAGATGGATAAACATGCAGTATCCAAACTGCTGGAGATCGCCGACAGGTGGTACTCGCAGATAAAAAGAGCCGAGATCCCGTATATCTCTCTGCCTACCCGTACAAAACACAACATCGAGTACGACGAGGGCACCGAGGTCTGGAAATACGGCGAGAAGGAGACCACGAGAACAGCATCCACCGCCAAAAGCGCCCTGCACCTTCTCAAGATGGCATATGTGGTAGGCTTCCTCAAGGACCAGATCGGCGAAAACCGCTCGTCGACATTGAGGGAGATGTACTACATCTCAGAAGGCTGGAAGAGGGCAAAATTCGGGGCACAGGACGAGAGCAACTTCCTCGTCGAAGACCTTGAGATTATTACCGAACTATCCCGTGAGGCATTCCATCTCCGGCCGGAGGAGGACGGGGCATCGATATTCGGTCCTGTTAAGATCCGGGAGCAGACAAGGCGCGGAGACAAGGACATCCACTGCGTCGAGGATGTAGGTGAAGCAGGATATTCTATCCCGAACAACGTCGAACGCCTGACCTTTCTTGAAAACGATGCAAAGTTCGTTATAGCAATGGAGACCGGCGGTATGTATGCCCGTCTTATGGAGAACGGGTTCAGCGAGGAGTACGACGCAGTTCTTCTTCACCTGAAGGGTCAGCCTGCGAGATCTACAAGAAGAATGCTGAAAAGATTGAATAACGAGCTGGGTCTCCCTGTGGTGGTATTTACCGACGGCGACCCGTGGTCGTACCGTATCTTTGCTAGTATAGCGTACGGCTCAATCAAAGCCGCACATATGTCCGATATTCTCGTAACTCCCGGGGCACAATTCGTCGGGGTACAGCCCTCAGATATCAGCACGTACAATCTGCCTTCGGACCACCTTACTGAAGGGGATATTGCCGCACTAAAAGCAGAACTCACTGATCCGAGGTTCGATACCGAATACTGGAGGAACCAGATTAACCTCCAGATCAAGCTCGGCTTAAAATCTGAACAGCAGGCCTTTGCAAGCCGCGGCCTTGATTTCGTTACGAAAGAGTACCTTCCGGCCAGACTCAGCGAGATGGGAATTATATAAATAGGAATCCTGTTTAGTCAGGATTACACTTATAAACCCTGAAATTTTTCCCTTTTTGATAGATTCTGTATAGTGACAGAATTAAAGAAAGAGGATAATACGCAATATCAAGAACCCGGCATTTTAACAGGATTAATCTTCTGCCCGCGGGTTTTTTTGCTTTTATCGTATCTTTTATAGTACGGCGTAAAAAGATAAAATACGCCCTTCCACTGCGTTCACTTTCAATCTGGCGATAGATGATATTTTCATATAAATTTGTATAATAATTTGACTCATTGAAATTTTTAAATGAATATCCTGCATTGTAAAGCTCCGATATTCTTATGAAATCCTCAACGATTATTGTCAAGGAGTAGGCTATATTCACCGGCTGATATTTTATTACTGTAATTGACGTTGATTTGCTGTTAAGCTCATTTTTTGCGGAATCAAGGCTCCCACTGTCATGAAGGGCACCTATTGAGTATTTCTTATTCTGTGTAAATATTCCATATAACGTCAGATCGAGGTTCAGAATTTTATCGCAATTGAATAGTATTTGATACCCCTGCGTGAAATCTGGGGCATTATCCATACAAAGAACTGAAGTCTTATCAACAATTGCTTCGTACAAATCCCTGCTGATACAGGAATTAGATCCCCTTGGAATAGTATGAAAAAAACGCCAGTATATGAAAAATTTCATTTCAAAGAACCAGTTCAACAGTTCATCTGATGAATAGATCTTTGGAGTAGAGACCCCGGTAATATTTCTACAGCCCTTCTTTTCAAGTGAAACCGGATTTAATCTCCACGAGACAACTTCCGGATTATATTTATCGATATATTGACGCAGGATCTCCAATGCATGCGGTTTGATTATATATTTATCCTCAATAAGGAGGATATATTTACCACGGGATTTACTATACGCATAATTCCAGTTTTCAGACATTGACATCTGTCCGGTCCGATGATATTTTATCCGCTCATCGGTGTAGCCGTTTACCACGATGGCAGTTTTATCTGTGTCGTCATTATCTGCAATAACCAGCTCGAAATCCGAGAAGTCCTGTGATATTACTGAATCAATGGCATTATGGACTATTTCGCTTCTGTTTTTGGTAGGCAGCAATATCGAAAAGAAAGGTTTCCCATTATCAGTCATGATACTATATCCGTTATTGTGACATTCACTTCTGTATATAATTGTTAAATCGAAAAAATATAATTTATTTTCCGGGAGTCCTGCGTCTATTTGATAGTTTCACATATAGAAGTGTCCGAATCGTGATATTCGTCCATTGATGAGATAATACTACAGATACATCTCATCTCCGGGGAGATGCTATCGACAGATTCCAGACTACTTGTACCCGTGCACCGCCTGAAAAATCGAGATAGCGCCTGCTTGAAACCACTCGGCAGATTGTACCATATTAAATAGAGCCTACGATACTTCCTGAATAACGGATTATGTATGTACCGCTTCTCCATCAGTCTTTCAACAATATCGCCGACAGAATCCTTAAAATTTCGATCATTACAGGAATTAACTTCATCTACAAGATCGTTTATACATGAGGCAAGGTTAGAAGATAATTCGTTATAATATTCAGGAGGATATGCAAGCAGGGGCGGGTACCTGTTTGTAGAACTTTCTTTCCGCTTTTTTTGCTCATAAAGACAGTCCCGGCAATTTCCGGCAATATCTGCGAACTTTTTTGTTTTACCAAGGATTACCGGCTCGATTTCTATTGCTGTCTCTCCGAACCTTAGATCAAGCAACTTATACTTATAGAGATTTAAATAAACTTTCTTGGCAATGCAGGTCCTTTGGATACTAAACTGTAATCCGGGAATAGTTTCATCCAAGATATATGAGTTTACACGCTCGACAGGATCAGATGATATCGCAGAAAACCTGCCCTGCCAGGGACAGAATATTAAATTATCATCATCAGACTCTATCCTGTAATCCATTCCTTCGGCCAGCGTATAATCCGGGTGTTCATCCAGGAAGTAGAGACATTCACATAATGTTGTAGGGATCAGGAATTCCTTATCCGTACAAATTTGTGAATACTCGGTTTCAACGTTTTGAACGCCTTCACCCCATTTTTCATAAATATCTCCACCATATCTCTCGGTTTCAGGCTCAAACTCGATATAACGCATATTTACACCGAATTGTTCATGGATTTTTTCAAATGTAATACGATTGATCCTTTTTTTATCCTCAGGACTTGAGTCAGCAACAATTATTTCTGCGAAAGGGAAATGCGCATGATACCATAAACAACGGCTCAGGTAAAAATTTCGGTTATAGGTTGGAATAATAAGAGTCAGTTTATTTAATATGGACAAATCCTTGCCGGCATAACACTCATCAACAGCATCCATCAGAGATCACCAATACATCTCTTAAGAAGCCTGTTATCTCCCCAGAAGCTCATACCCTCGTAGACAGGATAATCATAAACACCCAGCTTGAGCTTAATTGAAGATTTCTTTCCGGCCACTCTTTCTTCGACAAGCTTTCTCACTGAGATCGGATCACCTGAGCAACAGTTTACAATTCCGTCCACTGAATCCTGCAGGGCAATTCTACAGATATATTCGGCTACCTTCTCCACAGGGAGGTAGTCACGCAGCTGCTCCCCGCCAGACATTGGAAATTCAGCATCCCCACGTTCGATTGCTGCGTCAAGCTGGGGCAACAGCGATCTTGGACTCTGTCCTTCTCCATACAGAAAGAACAGGCGGATCCAGTTCCATTGGATTTCATTTTCTTTAGCAATAAACGAGATATAACGCCTTAATGCATCCTTCGCCGTTGCGTACATTGTTACCGGATTCGCAGGAGTTTCTTCACTGAGGCACCCCTCGGCCGCTCCATATTCATAACACGTACCGATAACAACGACTTTTGTCCTCCCGGAATCAATAAAACTACGAACGAATCTCATTTCGGAAAACAGGTTTTCCTCCATATGAAAACGCATCATATAATTCGGAAGTCCTTTCCACCCAAGATGGATCAACAGATCCGGTTTACCAAAATGCTCGTAATAATTTAAGTCATCCGCATAATAGTCACAAGGAATAAAATCTACAGAATTATACCATTCGAACTGCTTCGCTTTTTCATTCCCTGTACCTGATGCTACGACATCGAAACCTGAATTTATCAGCCACTGGACAACATGATAACCAATAAAACCGGTTGCCCCGGTTACAAGAATTTTTTCTTTTTTCAAATTTTTAATTTCATTAGGCTCCATATATTTACATCCTTTAATACATCATATCTCAATGATAATGCTCTGACACTCTTTTAAGATGGGAACAAATTTACAGGGTTTTGTTTTATCAGAAACTTATTGTTGCTGCTGTCCAATTTAGTACTCAATAACAATCCGTTGTATGTCATTATTTCTTTTTTAAGATTATTACCTCCTGACCTCTAATTCTCAGATTCATAATCAGCTATCTGGATATTGCCAAGCTTAAATATGATGCTTTGAAAAATTTTGTATCTACACCTTTTTATCTTGAGAACCTGATTAGGCAATAGTTACCTCTGCAAAGTTGAAATACATATTGTGCCTTAAATGTTTATTTGAACAGCGCTTCGATTTGTCAGGGAAAAATTAACATACATTTTTTTAACAAAAATCCACCCATTTTCATCCCCGAATACATTTTTGTAATAATTCAGGCGTAAAATAATAATATGTTATTCCAAAAGGTAGAATTTAATTAATTATCTCCAGTACCGGAATTACGGTAACAAACTTTCCTCCCCACTCCCTGATAAACTCGTTTTGAGAGATTATTTCATCTTTTAAATTCCAGGGAAGGATAACCAAATAATCAGGTTTAATCGTTTTAATCAATGCAGGTGAAATCACAGGGATGTGTGAACCAGGGAGGTAACGTCCCTGTTTATGTGGTGATGCATCGGCAACACCTCTAATCATCAAATTCCCCTTAATACCACAATAATTAAGCAATGTATTTCCTTTCGCCGCAGCACCATAACCTACAACAGTTTTACCCTCTTTTCTGGCGTTTAGTAAAAATAAAAGGAAATCTTCCCGGATTTTTTCTACATTCCTGCAAAAAGATGAATACACTTCTTTGGATTTTAATCCGTAATCATCCTCTTCAGAGAGAATCTTTCCGAGATTTTGTGATATAACTTTACTGCTGTTATAATCATGGCATGCATAAATTCTCAATGATCCGCCATGTGTCGAAAGTTTCTCAACATCATAGATCTTTAAACCATGCGCAGAAAAGATCTCCTGTACTGTTCCCAAAGAGAAATATGAATAATGCTCATGATATATTGTATCAAACTGATTATAACGCAGAATATTTAACAAATGCGGAAATTCAAGAGTAATTGTCCCATCAGGGCACAGACAGATTTTTAATCCTTCTACGAAATCATTGATATCCGGAACATGGGCCAGAACGTTGTTACCAATTATAAGATCCTGGGGCCCTCTTTCAGCTACGATCCTTTTTGCCAGAGCAGTTCCAAAAAATTCTGGTATTGATTCTACGCCTTTTTCTGCAGCAGCTGAAATAGTGCTGATCGATGGTTCGATGCCAATACACGGAATTTTTGCTTTGACAAAAAATTGCAAAAGGTATCCGTCATTTGAAGCTACTTCCATTACTTTGGATTCTGAAGAAAGTGATAAGCGATCAATGATCATCTCAACATATTCCCTTGCATGCTCTACCCATGAAGACGAATATGAACTGAAGTAAAGATAATCATCATCAAATATTTCTTTGGATGAAGCATATTCATCCACCTGCACCAGCCAGCAGTTATTACAGACCATTAACTTCAAGGGATAGTATACTTCAGGTTCGATTAACTGTTCTTCCCGTAAATATGCATTAGATGGGGGAGCATTTACCAAATCGATCACGATTTCAGATATTTCATGACCACAAAATCTACATTTCATAGTTGAACCCCAACAGAATTCAATTCTATTAACGGATGATTCAAATCCTTGTCAGATACATCAGTAACTTCTACAGGCCATTCAATTTCAAGTTCGGGATCGTTAAACCTAAGGCCGCCTTCCGATTCCGGAGAATAAAATTCCGATACTAAATATAATACCTCCGAATTGTCCTCCAGTGCCTGAAATCCATGAGCAAAACCTTCAGGGATTACAAGCATACGCATGTTTTCAGCAGAAAGCCATACAGAATGATGCTGCAGAAATGTAGGTGAATCTTTTCTGATATCAACCGCAACATCAAGAATCTTCCCACGTATACATCTTACCATTTTCATCTCGGCATGTGGCGGACGCTGAAAATGCATGCCGCGAATGGAACCTCTTTTTGCGGTACGCGAGAAATTGACATTTTTTATGTGCCTGTTACCAATTATTCCTGCAAGCTCTTCTTCACAAAACCACCTTGCAAAGGCTCCGCGATGATCGAGAAAAGGGTTGGTTTCGACAACAAAGAGGCCTTTTATAGGTGTATCAATAATAGCTAATTTACTCATATTTCACCATTTTCTTCATATATTGTTTTATATCTGCAAGGCTGAGTTCCCTTGCATCTTCGCCATCATAATAATTTCTATACCACTCGGCGGTTATTTTCAATGTATCTTCCAGATCCCATACGGGCTTCCAACCTAAACCAGATATTGCTTTTTCGCATGAAAGACGAAGTATGGCAGCTTCATGCAAATTCGCGAGGGACGGATCATAATTCGCTTCTCCCTTCCCCCAAGCATTGTAAAATCCATTAATGATATCAAGAACTGTCGCTGATCCTGTTGGAAGCGGGCCGAAATTCCAGGCACCTGCAAGCGGTACCGGACTTTCTGAACTAACCATCATCATTTTTGCTGCAATGAGCATATATCCGGAAAGTGGTTCTAAGACATGCTGCCAGGGACGTACAGCCTGAGGACTCCTAATCTCCAGTGGTTTTTCGGATGTAACCGCCCGGACTGCATCGGGAATTATCCTGTCTTCAGCCCAGTCCCCACCGCCGATCACATTTCCTGCCCGGGCAGAGGCCAGGCTTACGCCATGATTGGATATTTTATCAGATGAAAAAAATGAATCCCTAAAAGAAGCAATTGCAATCTCAGCCGCGGCTTTACTCGCACTGTAAGGGTCATGACCTCCAAGTTTGTCGCATTCCCGGTAACCCCATACCTGATTGACGTTAAGATAACATTTGTCGCTTGTTATCATCACGATGCTGCAGGGCTTTCCAAGGGCTCGGACAGCTTCCATAAGATGGATGCTTCCCATAACATTTACATCAAAGGTTTCAACAGGTTCTAAATAGGATCTCCTGACAAGAGACTGTGCGGCAAGATGAAATATGCAGTCAGGTTGGACATCATGAATGTAGGAAGCGAATTTTTCTTTTTCACGTATATCACCAAGACATTCGCCCTCCAGTATCTCTCTGATTTTTGCTTTCTCGTAATGACTAGGAACGGTATCCGGTGGAAGCGAATATCCATAAACTTCCGCACCGAACTCTTTAAGCCACAGGGCAAGCCATGAACCTTTAAATCCGGTGTGGCCAGTCACAAGGACTTTTTTATCTTTAAAATTATCAAATATCATTCCTTCCAGCCTGTCCACGGTGTATTGCCCGAATCCCACATTTCCTGAAGTTGCTGTTTGTCACGAAGGGTATCCATGCATTTCCAGAATCCATTGTGCCGATATGAAAACAGTTGCCCGTCTTGTGCAAGATTCTCAAGTGGTGCACGTTCAAAGATCGTGGCATCTCCTTCCCGGATATAATCCAGAATCTCAGGTTGGAGGACAAAGAATCCTGCGTTAATCCATGAACCATCCCCTTGCGGCTTTTCCATAAACTGGGTAACTTCACCATCCGGCATGGAGACAATTGAACCGAATCTTCCTTCCGGCTGTATTGCAGTCATTGTTGCTAATTTGCCATGTGATTTATGATATTTTACGAGCTCTTCAATATTTATATCGGACACTCCGTCACCGTATGTCAACATGAAGGGCTCATTGTTAAGATATTTTTTCGCCCTGAGGACACGCCCGCCAGTCATTGTATTAAGACCGGTATCTATAAGGGTGACCTTCCAGGGTTCACAGTGCTGTTCGTGAATTGTCATATTATTATTTTCAAGATCAAAGGTTACATCGCTCCTGTGCAGGAAATAATTGGCAAAATATTCCTTTATTATATAACCCTTGTATCCAAGAAGAATTACGAAGTCATTGTATCCATATTGAGAATATATCTTCATTATATGCCATAGGATTGGTCTGCCCCCAATTTCAACCATAGGTTTGGGGATAATACTTGTCTCTTCGGCGAGACGAGTACCCATGCCCCCGGCGAGGATTAAAACTTTCATTCATTCTATATTTACATTTTCTAGATTTATTAATTCCGAGGAATATTCCGTTAGACATAATACGAGATTCTATAAACGATAATGTTCGGAAGATAATGAATATCCCCTCATTGTTCCGAACACCGCGATGCCGATCAAAGTTTTTCAAAAGAGAGGCAATTCAAAAATGTCAATCTATGACAAGGACTTCCTTAAAAATAAGAAGTTATCTAAAGAGGCGAGAATTGCTTGTTTTTCTGACCCAGATATAATTCCCAGTATTCACCCTTCAATCTCATCAGATCCTCATGAGAACCACTTTCAACCTGCCTCCCTTCTTTAAATACACAGATCATATCCGCATTTTGGACAGTTGAAAGCCTGTGTGCAATAATAATAACAGTCATATTTTTGGATAGTTTTTCGACAGATTCCATAATCTTCTGTTCGGATATATTGTCGAGGGAACTTGTCGCTTCATCCAAAAGCAGGATCTCGGGCTTTCTTAAGATTATTCGTGCAATTGCAATTCTCTGCCGCTGTCCTCCGGATAATTTCAATCCCTGATCGCCGATAATAGTTTCATAACCATCATTTGTCGCCATTATGAAATCATGGGCATCGGCCAGTTTTGCAGCTTCAGCAATCTCCTCATCTGTACATTCAAGACCGAATCTGATGTTTTCCCGGATCGTGTCATGATAAACAAAGGTTTCCTGCCCGATATAACCCAGATGTTGAAGATAATCGGCAGGATTTATCTCATCCAAGTTTACCCCGTCAATATAAATCCCGCCAGAAGACGGTTTATAGAGCAAAGCAAGGATGTTTGCAGTTGTAGTTTTCCCCGAGCCCGAACTTCCTACAATTGCAATTCTGGAATTTTTATTAATATTAAGAGAGATATCGTGGAGAGTTTCTTTTTTGTAGCCCTTATAAGCAAAAGAAACATCCCTTAACTCGATCTTGTCGTTGAATACAAATTTTTTCATCCCGGGATCGTTATTTATTGAATTACTTTCATCAAAATCTTCAGTCAGAGCGTTGTAGACAAGTTCAAGAGCCGGAAGATACTGAATAAAAAATGACATATTCTTCTGGGCATATGAAAGGGATGGTACAAGACGATAGAGACCCAGCATAAAAGTACCAAATATCCCAATATAAGGAATAAAATCACCACCAGTAAACATATACAAAAGAATACCGCCAAGGGCAATTATTGAGAACATTATAAAATCATTGGCGATCATAGTAACATTCCCAAGAGCATATACGTTTGTATATGCCTTTTTTAGTCTTTTTATCGAAGCTTCATATTTTTTCACCCAATAATCTAAAGATCCGGTTATGAATATTGTTTTAATACCAGAGATAAATTCCTGGTAAACAACAGATTTTTCCATTAAAGAAACATTCAGAACATTGCTGTTTCGATATACCCTTGAAAAAAGCGATTTTTTAACGATAAAGGCATAAAATACACCAAGAACAATCACGCCAATCGTAAGCCAGAATGATAAATAAAACAAGAGAAGAAGATAAAAAAAAGCCATGAAACCGTTCCTGGCGAATTCAACAAATTCGTTAATAGCCATACTTGATTCCGTCACGGCCCCTTGGCCGACATATAACAGGTCACCCTGTTTTTTGGCTGCAAAATAACTATATGGCCGGTTTCTGATCCTTTCAAATACTCTTCTGTCAAGGGAATCACGGACTTCTGAAAATACATACGCCCCTCCATATGCCACTGCTCCATATACTCCCGCAATTATTAAAGTAGTTACAAGAAGAAGAAAAGCCGATGCTATAAACGGATTTACAGAAGAAGGCAAAAGATTATCATAGAATGCATCCAGAAGTTTGGGTTGGTTTTCCACTCCAAGCCCGTAGTTTATTATAGGGTAGACAAGCGAGATCCTAAAAACCTCAAGAAGACTTAAAAAAAGAACACCTATTAGATATACAACAAGAATTTTTTTAAATGGGCTGAACAGGTACCCAATTATCTTTATAGAATCGGTTATTACAGACATTACGAGATTTACCTGCAAAAGATATGATAATTATGATATTTTAATTCAATGCTCATCAACTGATTGTTCCTCAAATCAACAACAATATTTCTCATATAAAACAAATAATGATGAGATGAAGCAGATCGCCCTGTACGGAAAAGGCGGAATCGGAAAATCCACGACCTCGGCCAACCTTTCTGCCGCACTTTCTGAAAAATCCCTCGAGATCCTCCAGATCGGATGCGATCCCAAGCATGACAGCACCCGCATGCTTATGCACGGAGAATGGATACCCACGGTCTTGGATCTTGTCAGGAAGAAAGGAGAAGCAAATATCGCAGTCGACGAGATCGTTTTTAAGGGATATAACGGAATCAGGTGTGTAGAGGCCGGCGGGCCGGAACCTGGCATCGGATGTGCAGGCAGGGGAATCATAGCGACATTCCAGCTACTTGAGAAACTCGACGCACTATACGGGGACGTGATCGTTTATGATGTTCTTGGCGATGTCGTATGCGGGGGATTTGCGATGCCTATGAGAGAAGGATATGCCCAGGAGGTCTATCTCGTGACATCCGGAGACTTCATGGCCCTTTATGCCGCGAACAACATCTGCAAGGCGATAGCCCGGCTTTCGAAAAGGACAAAGAACAGGTGCACGCTCGGGGGAGTCATCTGCAACTCTGCGAATATCGAAAACGAATATGAGCTTGTCAAAGAGTTTGCAGAAAAGATAAATTCAAAACTCGTTGCCTTTATCCCGAGAAGCCCGATCGTCAGGGTTTCGGAGGTCAACAGGAAGACAGTGATAGAGTATGCACCTGAATCCGAACAGGCGGAAATTTACAGAAAACTTGCCGATACGGTAATGAAAAATGTGCCTGACAAGAACAAAATTCCTGTACCGATGGAGATGGATGAACTCGAATCGCTCTCTCTCAAATACATCAAGATATAACGGCTGCTCGGTCTCAGGCGCACTTTCGGTCTCTGCATTCATAAGAGATGCGGTGAGCATAGTCCACGGTCCGGCCGGCTGCGCACACCAGGCATCATCTCTCTTTCACTCCACAATGATTGCAAACGAACGTTTTGATATCCCCTACATCTACACCAGCGGCCTCCTGGAAGAGCAGATAATCTTCGGTGGAGAGAACAGGCTGAGGGAATCGATATCAGAGGCCCTTTCGTATGATCCTTCAGTTGTCTTCGTAATCGGCACATGCATATCGGAGACTATAGGCGATGATATAGATTCGGTATGCACCGACGCATGGGAAGTTCCGGTTATCAACCTCAATACTTCAGGATTCCTCGGAGATTCATTTGAAAGAGGTTTTTTAAATGCGATCAAAGGGGCGTCTGAGCTGATAACTGCCAGTGATGAAAAGACTCTCTCGGCAAATATCATCGGTGAAAAAAATCTTGAATTCGAGGTTGAAGAGAATTATTCAGAGATCAGGCGTCTCCTCGGTCTGCTCGGCATAGATATTAACATACGATTTGTAAGGGATATCACCACAGAAGACATACCAAATTTTTGCAGGGGGTCCCTGAATATAATCAGGGAGGACCCTTCAGGCGTTCTTACACAATTTTTTGCTGAGAAGACAGGTATTCCGTCCATACCCAGGTTCCCGTCAGGAACCTCGGATACGCTCAACTTCCTGGAGGAAGCCGGAAGACTCCTCAATCTCCCATGGGCGGAAGCCGTCGCGAGGGAGAAGGAATACCAGCGATCGGTTTTCGAAGAGTTTTCAGACCTGGGAGATGAGAGAATCGCATTCGATTCTTTCGGGTTTCAGGACGCCGATACGCAATTTTTCACAGATATAGCCAAAAATACCGGGATAAAAATTGATCCCGACGGGACAGTCATCCCAATACCCTTAACAGCCCCGGTGGGAACAACGGGAATCAGGAGAATGCTCAGGGAATGGAGGCGGTTTATAGATGCATGAAAGGTGCATAAGCCCTGTCTGGCCCTGCGCAATGGTCGGGGCTGCATCCTGCATGGCGGGAATACGGGACCTCGGGGTTATTATTCACGGCTCTGCGGGCTGCTATAACTATGCAGAGATGGCAATACCGGATCCGCTGAACTGTACGTATCTCATAGAGGATGAGATCGTCTTCGGCACTGAGGCAAGGCTCAGGGAGACGGCAGGTGCCTTATCACAGATTTATGACAGGATTGCTGTCATCAATACATGCGTCCCCTCGATCACCGGAGAAGACCTCGAACAGTTCCTTGAAGACTATAATGCGATTGTCTTAGATCTTCCCGGATTTTCAGGGGACTTTGACACCGGTTATCAAAAAGCTCTTGAAACTCTGGAAATAATCCCTGATTCAGAAAGGGAAGGTGTAAATATATCCGGAGTCTGTTCCACAGATCCATTTTCAGGAGGGAACCTGGCGGAGGCTGTAAGGCTCTTTCACCTCGCAGGGATCAAATCTGCGGCAGTATACTGCCGTGACACCTTCGAATCGATCAGGTCGCCGGCAGAACATGGTATATCGGTAAACCCCGATTATGATCCACGGACAGTTACCTCTCCCGGGTCTATTCTCGGCATAGAGGAACTGATAAAAGCATTTTGTATAATTCAAAATTTCTTTCAGGAGGCCGATATCGATCCCGTTATTTCGGAGGCCGAAGAAGCCGAAGAGAGAATCGTTAAGGCATGTGACAAATACCTGAGAAAAAACGACCCCCCACGGACTGCAGTCTTCTCGACGAGGTCGTACGCGGAATTCGCCGTAAAGTCGCTGGTGAAATATCTCGACGCCGAGATCGTATTTACAGGGCTGCGAAACTCCGAAGAATTTTCGATCCAGAATATTCCTTCGGGAAAAGCGGTCGACATCAGGATGATAAGAGAAAAGATATCAACCGAGGAGCCGGATCTCATTCTCGGCTCTTCTTTTGAAAATGTAGTCTCTCCCAAAACTCCCTTCGTCGGGATTACATTTCCGCAGAGAAGCAGAGTTGTGCTTCATAACAAACCTGTTGCAGGAACGGAAGGAGCGCTTGTCTTTATCGGGGATGTGCTCAATTCTTTGAGATAAAAAAGAATAAATCGATCAGTTCATTTTGTTGCCGCAGTTTGGACAGACCATATCTTCTTCTCCGCCGGTAATTTTTTTGGGCATCATGCACCCGCAGTCAGGGCAGATATAATGCTCTTCCCCCCGCTTAAGATTTGTCCAGTTCATCCTGTTTCCCTTTCTGAAGCTGTTCTGCAGGATCATATTTTCAAGAATCTCCGAACAATCAAGGCATTCAACCTGGCCTTCAAGGAGGAGATCCAAACCATCCCGTATAGCCATATCTCTTATCTCATATTGCCTGACACCGGACCTGTGCAGAACAAGTGTGGAGCCCGGCCCGAATCTTCCTGCAACAACTGCAGAAACTCCCATATTCAGCACCTGGCCGGCAGCCATCGTTCCTGCACTTCCCGGAAAATCCGCTGAAGAATTTCTGACGCCTGAAGCAGATACAATCCTGCCCGATTCTATTTCTGCGATACAAAACGCAGAGCATCTCCCGAAATTTTCAGATATGTCATCATAGAGACTTCCGTCATTTTTACCAGCAATTGCAACCTTTTCCATAACCCTTCGCCCCCGCCGCAATTTTAAAAATATATAGTCAGTAGATAATAAGAAATTTGGTATCGGTACAATCAATTGTTATTCAGGCTCTTCCAGACATGAACAAATCTCTGGATTGCAGTGAAATGACCTAAGGTCCCGAATAATACCATCAGCCACCCGAATATACCGAGGCCTGCAAAATTCAGGGGATAAATGACTGCGATTACTCCGCCCGCGATCAGCAGGACGAGCCTGTCCGCCCGCCCGAGGATTCCTCCGTAGAATCTCCCGGCACCCACCGCCTGCGCCTGTGTTCCGAGATATGAAGACATCAGCACGCCTGTCAGTGCAAAAACACCAATCGGCCATGGACACAGATCTCCTGCAAATATTCCGCAGATGATAACTATATCGGCATAACGGTCGAGGACATGATCGAGGAAATCCCCCCGCGGCGAGGCGGTGTTCAGCTCTCTGGCAATGGAACCGTCGATGGCATCAAAAAAGGCGTTGAGAAATACAAAAACTGTTCCAAGGACGATATCAGTTTTGTAATAGAAATACCCGGCCACTACAGCTGCAATAAATGCGATTATCGTGCAGCTGTCCGGCGTAAATCTCAGCCGGACCATTGCACGCGCCGTAGGTTTTACGATCCACGAAACACTATTTCTGTAGCTGTCAAGAGTCATATCATCGTTCCCAGGTATTCCGACCAGTCCGTATTGCCGAAATCCGCCCCCCGTCTGCCATGAATGAAATCATCGATTTCTGTCGCAATCTCTTCAGGAGTCCTTTCAGTTGTATCTAATTCGAGTATTATATCTTCTTTATGGTTTTCAAGTGCTTCGATCAGGATCGTATCCAGGGCTTCGGCTTCGACGTTTTCACGGACCTTTTCGGAAGAATAGCCGCGAAGAACCAGCCTTTCCTTAAGAACGTCCGGCCTGCACCTGAGAATCACCAGTCGGTCGCATTCGAGGAGGTGGGTGAGGTGGCCTTCGACTATCCCGTCGACAGGCCTGAACTCAGAGGCCCATAAGTCTTCATCTATGACCGCAGTATCCCTATCGGGATCGTCGCAGATGAAATAATTCCCGGTTGTATCGTTCTGGAGAACGACATCATACCCCATCCTCTTAAGAACTGCCGATACCGAAGATTTTCCCGTACCGGGAATCCCGGATATGCAGGTCATCATAAGGAATTCAGTTCCTTTAAGAAGATCTCGTTCTCCCAGGGCTCGCCGATGCTGACGCGGATATAGTGGTCTCCCAGTCCAGGGAAACTCGCACACGACCTGATAATCACTCCCTTCCGTGCGAGCATCTCAACAACCTCGTCTCCTTTATACGGGGAGACGTCGAACATCACGAAGTTCGCACCGCCGCCCGAGGTAGGATACGGGGATTCGTTGATAAAACGCTCCCTCCACTCCCTGACGGTCGAGAGATACCTGGCAGTATACAAGTCGTTCCTGAGCGCTGCGGCGGCGGCTGCCATTGAGACCGTGTTCAGGACGAAAGGAGTCTGTGCCCTTTCGTAGTATTCTTCAAACCACCCGGGAACGATCCCGAAACCAACTCTCATACCTGCCAGAGCGTAGTACTTCGACATCGTCCGGCCGATTATGAGGTTGTCATATTTATTCATAAGCGGAATGTAGTCCTCGTCACAGAAATCTACATAGGCGTTGTCGAGGAAGAGCATCCCGTCGATCGATTTGAGGATCTTTTCCACATCACATATAGGAATAACATTGCCGGTCGGGTTGTTTGGGGAGCAGAGAAAGATCAGTTTCGCGCCCGAATCCGCCGCTTCGTCCGAAAGCCTTCCTGTATCTACCGAAAAAACATCATTCCGTGGGACATCAATAACTTCTCCCCCGTATGCCTGGGCTGCGAGCCGGTAGAAAGAGAATGTCGGGGTGCTCACGACCACTTTATCGCCTTTGCCGATGGTAGTGCGGATAACGGTCTCGATCACTCCGTCCATTCCGACTCCTGAGACATAACTGAAATCCCCGAACTTCTCCTTCAGTGCTGATCTCAGATTCAGGGAGCACTCATCGGGATACCTGTTAGCATTCTGAAGAGCTGCTCCCGCAGGTTCAAGAACCCCGGGAGGAGGAGGATATGGATTTTCATTGCTTGCAAGCCTCGCGGGCCTTTCATATCCGGCGGATCGTGCAATATCGGCCGCTTTCGTTGCAAAGACATATCCGCCGGCATTATAGACCGGCCTTATCAGATCTTTCATTTTTTTCCACATCCAGGTATTCTTTATTCCGGAGACTGCCCACTCCTCCCAATCAAAGGAGCTTTTGTTAGTTCTTTATTGCTTCGCTGATAACACGGACCGCTTCGTCGATCTCGTCATCGCTGATTACAAGCGGGGGGACCAGACGGATATTGCCATGGCCTGCGCAGTTTACGAGAACGCCCATCTCCCGGCATTTCGCCGCAACTTCCGCACACCTCTCCTCCCCGAGAGTGATCCCGATCATGAGACCGCACACACGGGGATTAAACTCAGCAAGACCCTTCCTGAACCTCTCCGCTTTTTCGGGAATTGAAGGAAGCACTCCTTCTATTGCATCGAGGGTTGCAAGGGCAGCGGCACAGACTATAGGGCCGCCTGCAAAGGTGCTGCCGTGCTCGCTCCTGTTGAACGACAGGCCTTCACGTGCGATTATGGCACCCATAGGAAGTCCGCTGGCGATACCCTTGGCCATCGAGACGATATCCGGAGTCGCACCGGTATTTTGGTAATAGAACCATTTCCCTGTCCGCCCCATGCCGGTCTGGACCTCATCGCAGATCATAAGCGCACCTTTTTCGTCGCATATTTTACGGACGCCTTCAAGGAATCCTTCAGGCGCGGGAACTACACCCGCCTCTCCAAGCACGCCCTCAAGAATCACACCAGCAGTATCGTCATCGACCGCTTTTTCCAGTGCATCGAGATCGCCATACTCGATGAATGTGCATTTGGGCTCGAGGGGTTCGAAGGGCTCGCGTATAGCGGGCTTGTAAGTAAGTGCGAGCGATGCGCATGTACGGCCATGGAAGCAGTCTTTGAATGCAACGAACTTCTTCCTTCCTGTGCGGATTCTGGCCAGCTTGATTGCGCCTTCGTTTGCCTCAGCCCCCGAGTTGGAGAAGAATGCACGCCCTCCCTTAATGCCCGAGATCTTCACGAGCCTTTCCGCAAGCTCAGCCTGGTTCGGGACATAGAACAGGTTGGAGATGTGAATAAGCTCCTTTGCCTGTTTGCATATGGCCTCGGTCACCGCAGGGTTGCAGTGGCCCGTGCTGCATACCGCAATTCCGGCCACGCAGTCGAGATATTTCTTCCCCGAATCGTCCCATACATAACAGCCCTGACCTTTGACGATCTTCAGGTCGCGCCCGAAGGCCTGCATATAATAAAGGCTGTCAAGTTCCTTTGAATTCATTTTTTCTTCCATTTTCAGCTTTGTTGATTTTTTAGATTTATATTCGGTCCCACAAATCCACGGATGCCATCCGTAATATGATCACTCGTATTCTATTGTCGCCGGTGGTTTTGGAGTGATGTCATATACAACACGGGACACGCCGTGAATCTCTGCCGTGATCCTGGACGAGATCTTATGCATGACCGGCCACGGGAGCTCGATCGCATCGGCGGTCATCGCATCACGCGAATGGACTGCACGAACGGCAACAATCCAGCCATGAAGACGGACATCGCCCTTAACTCCGGTTCCAAGCCCGATGACTGCTGCAAAACACTGCCACGGCCTGAACTGCTCTACGAGCTCCTCTTCCGCGATCGCATTCGCCTCACGGGCAATTTCAACCTTTTCAGGCGTAACTTCGCCCAGGCATCTCACCGCAAGCCCCGGCCCGGGGAAGGGCATCCTGTGCTGGATCTCCGCCGGGAGACCGAGAGCGCCTGCAACATCCCTTACCTCATCCTTGTATAGATCGATCAGCGGTTCGATCAGGCCCTCGAAGTCGATATCATACGGAAGTCCGCCTACATTGTGGTGGCTTTTGATTCCGCCCTCGCTCTCGATGATGTCCGGGTATATCGTCCCCTGGAGAAGATATGCAGCCTTTGTCTTCTTCGCCTCGCGCTCGAAGATTCGGATGAACTTCTCGCCGATAACCTTCCTCTTCTTCTCCGGATCAATGACTCCCTTAAGCGCCCCGAAGAACTCATCCCCTGCTTCGACAACCTGCAGGTTGAGATCCGAGAACAGTTCCCTGATCCTCTCGGTCTCACCTTTGCGCATGAGTCCCGTATCAACGTAGATCGAGATCAGGTTCTCACCGATCGCCCTTCTTGCAAGCTCGGCGCAGACCGACGAGTCGACACCGCCCGAAAGCGCCATTACAACCTTTTTCCCGTTGGATTTTTCCCTTATTTCGGCAATCGCCTGTTCGATAAATTTCTCTGTATTTACCATCTGTTTCTCCGGTTGTTTCGATTTTAACTATTTTATTTTACTTTTTTGCCCTGCTGTTTTCGAGGCATGCCTCCACAAAGCCGACATATGGCGGTGACGGCCTTGTCGGGGTTGATTTGAACTCCGGATGGAACTGTGTCGCGAGGAAGAAGCTTCCGTTTTCTATCTCGCAGACTTCCATCCTGTTTCCGCATCTTCCCGTAAACTTCAGCCCTGCCTTCTCTATCTCGTCGATATACTCGGGATTGACCTCGTAACGGTGCCTGTGGCGTTCGATGATCTTCTTTGAGCCGTAGAGATCATATATTCTCGATTTGGGACTGATATCGATCTCGCAGTCACCGAGCCGCATAGTTCCACCGAGGTCATGGACATCCTCCTGCTCCGGAAGGATGGCAATTACATGCCTGCCGTCACCCCATTCCTCGGAGACGGAATCGGTCCATCCCAGGACATCGCGGCAGAACTCTATGACAGCGGTCTGGAATCCTAGACAAAGCCCGAGGTACGGGATCTTATTCTCTCTCGCATACTTTATCGCGGCAAGCTTCCCTTCAATTCCTCTTATCCCAAATCCTCCGGGAACAAGGATGCCGTCGACGTCTGCAAGATCGTGTGTCTCATATGTCTCAGCGTCGATCCACTTTATGCGAACCTCGGTTGACAGTTTCCGTCCGGCATGTTTAAGAGCCTCTTTTATGCTGATATATACGTCCTCGATCCCGTACTTGCTGACAATCGCGATGGTTACGCGGTTTGTGTACTCTTTACTGACTACACGGTACCATTCGTTGTCCGCCTCCCTCTTTTCAAGATTAAGGAGATCTGCCACGACATCCGCAAGGCCCTCCTTTTCAAGTTCCATCGGGACCTCATATATGTCGCAGGCGGTTGCAGCTGATATAACCGCACGCTGTGAAACATCGCAGAACTCGGAGATCTTTCTCTTTGTCCCCGGGTCCATTACGATATCGCTTCTTCCCACGATAATGTCCGGATGAAGACCAAGCTCCCTGAGCGCCTTTACCGAGTGCTGGGTTGGTTTCGTCTTGTGGTCTCCCATCGTGTCCACGGGAACGAGCGTCACGTGCACGAGGATCATCTCGTCGGGCGCAACCTCCCCGTGCATCTGGCGGACCGCCTCGAGGAATGGCATGCTCTCTATATCGCCTACTGTTCCGCCAACCTCAACAAGGCACATGTCGGCAATTGCCCCGTCTTCAAGAGGATTGTTAGCTGCCTTCCTGATGCAGTCCTTGATCTGGTTTGTTATATGCGGGATGATCTGGACGGTCGCCCCGAGATAATCCCCGCGCCTCTCCTTTTCGATAACCGCCTGGTAGACTCTGCCTGTAGTGATGTTGTGATCCGAAGAGAGGTTTATATCAAGAAAACGTTCGTAGTTTCCAAGATCGAGATCCACCTCTCCTCCGTCCTTCAGGACGAAAACTTCTCCGTGCTGGGCGGGGTTCATCGTTCCCGCATCTATATTTAGATACGGATCGATCTTGACCGCCGTCACCCCGTATCCACGGTTTTTCAAAAGCCTTCCAATGGAAGCGGTCGTGATTCCCTTCCCAAGACCGCTCATTACTCCGCCGGTTACGAATATGTATTTCAATTGACCCTCTCCAAAGACAAATATGACAGTAGTGTATGTAGATTAAGAGAGATAAAATAGTTGATAAAATTATTTCTCCCCTCGCAAAAGGAAGGATTCAACTCCGTTCAACGGACAGAATAAAGTATTATTTCGGGGTTATGCGGGAGAAAGAGGCAGTTGTTCTTGCAAGAACTTCATCCTCTTTTCCGTCAGCAAATGCAAAACCTTCTGCAAATATTATTTTTCTTCCTGCACGAACCACATGTGCCCTGGCATTGATACGCCCTTCACGGACTCCTTTTATAAACTGTGTAGTCTCGGATACGGTTGCGATGCCCTCGCCTTCCCCGAGTATAGTCATCATTGCAAGGGCCATCGCCTCATCGATGAGAGAGACGTATACTCCGCCCTGCATCCATCCCACGCCGTTGAGCATATCCGGGCGGATTTCCATCGTAAGTTCAGCTCTTCCGTCGCCGTAAGTCACTGGATCGATGCCCATAAGACAGAAATAAGGATTCGCCTTCCTTCCTATACTCTCAAGATCTTCGATATATGTCATGCTTCATAAATATTCGATCTTCGAATCCAAAACTATAACGTGAAAACAATACACGAACCCGAACCACACACAGAGCGTTACCAGAGGATAGAAAGTTGTTTGTCTGTATAGAACCGAGATCCACTGTATGGAACCTGAACTTGAAGAGATGTTAAAGGATCTCCTGTGGCTCAATTCAGTCATAGCCACCGAACTGATCCAGATTACCGAAAACACATCGCAGATCCTCAGAAAGGAAGATATTCCGGAATCATGCAGGGTCGAGCATGCCGAGCTTCGGAAAAGGGCACTTGAGATCGCGGAGAAGTGCCACCCGTGCCAGGCTTTAAAAGATCATCTCGAAAAACATCAGTAGGATTATACAATTTTAAATCCATCTTTTTTTATGAAGGTTCTTTTTGTAATAGCCCCCCTGAGATATCGAGAGGAAGAGTTTGAAGTAACCGCAAGAATGCTCTCGGAAGCCGGAATAGAATATGACGTGGCGTCGACAAAGACCGGAGTATGTATAGGAATGATGGGAGGCGAACAGGAGGCCGGACTGGAGATATCAAAAGCAGCTGAAAAAGACTACGATGCACTTATATTAATCGGAGGCCTTGGCGCCAGGGATTTCCTCTGGGCCGACGATGACCTCTGCAGACTTACTAAAGAATTCGGGGATTCAGGCAAGGTCATCGCCGCGATATGTCATGCACCTGTAATTGTTGCGAGAGCGGGTGTATTAAAGGGCAGGCAGGCTACGGTCTTCGAGTCCCGGGCGTCCCTGAAACTCCTTGAAGACGGAGGTGCGAATTACGTGAACATACCAGTCGTATCCGACATGAATATAATAACGGCAAACCACCCTGTTGCAGCGAAACAGTTCGCAGAAGCCATCCTTGAAAAACTCGGCTGCTGAGAGAAAATAAAAATGACTAAAATCAACGAAAAGGACTGCTCGATCATAGTTCCGGCCTACAACGAAGAGAAGAGAATTCCAAGCTTTCTCGAGAATCTGGACGGATTTGAGGGCAGGTTTATCTTCGTATGTGATGGAACAGACGATACAGCCACAGTCATTGAAAAGTTCGCTTTCGAAAACAGGCAGTATAATATTAAGTGTCTCACCTACAATCACAGGCTTGGAAAAGGTGGAGGAATTTTAGAAGGATTTAGACACTTGGAGACTGCATACTGCGGTTTTCTAGATGCGGACGGGTCAGCCTCTATAAAAGAAATGAGAAAGCTCTTCGCGGCCCTTGAGAACTCGGACTGTGCAATCGGATCAAGATGGATGCCAGAATCTGATATAAAAGTTGGACAGGGGATAGGCAGAAAGTTCCAGAGCCGCATGTTCAATCTTGCCGTCAAGATCCTCTTCGGACTTTCATTTAAGGATACGCAATGCGGGGCAAAAGCATTCAGGCGGGAAGCGATTCTCTCCGTCATGCACCAAATTGAATCAAGAGGATTTGAATTCGATGTCGAGGTTCTCTGGCGGCTCCGGAACTCGGGCTTCAGGATAAAAGAGGTCCCTATTGCGTGGGAAGACCGTGAGTCGTCACATGTGGGCGGCTTTGACGGTGCAGGGATGCTTGCAAACCTTGTAAGGCTTAAGAGAGGGAAAGTTCCACGTAAGCCCGAGTGAGAGAATTTCATGAAAGATCTGTTCATCTCCGATATTGAGACAAACACCCCCGTTGATTCGATATTTATTATAGAGTCCCCGGTGCTGAAAAACGGGGGGAGGATAGGAAAATACATTATCTGCACTCTTTCGGACAGGACGGGAAAGATCTCCTGCAGGATCTGGGGACGGAGCCAGGGCGGTGCAGAGGAAGTCGAGAGAGTATATAATATACTGAATTCAAACGAAGGCCTGCCTTTTCGTATTGAAGGAGAATCGGAGACCTATAACAACGAACTTCTCGTAAAGGTCACGGACGGCGTGGGGAACCTTAATCTCCCGGAGGATACCGGTTCGCTCTCTCCCGGGGATTTTGAATACACGCCGTATGATACGAAGAGGAGCAGGGCCGGAATCACCTCCTGCATATTGAAAATAGAAGATCCGTCAATCCGTGGTTTTGTGGGATCTGTTATAGGTGACGCCGACGGTTTCTTTGATAAGCCTGCCGCAAGAAAGAAGCATCATGCCTTCAGGGGAGGGCTTGCGCTTCATACGCTGGAAGTGACCGAGATCGCGATTACGGCATCCGGGCAGATGGGGAGCGTGAAGTTCGATACCGACATCCTGATCGCAGGTGCAATACTTCACGATATTGGGAAATGCAAATCTTTCGACCAGAAAGGCTTCGGGTTTTCAGCCAACGCCTCCTATTCCCTTCTCGGCCATATAACCCCTGCAATAGGGATGACAGAGAGATACAGGGATCTTATCGATGAATCCGTGTACGAACAGATCCTTCATATCATCCAGTCACACCACGGCCCTTACGGGGAGATCAAACCCCAGACAATAGAAGCATGGACAGTTCATTTCGCCGACAACATGAGCGCCACAATTCACGAGGTCAGCGACGACATATCAAAGATCGGCCCGGGAGATACGGGGTGGGGAGAGAATGTCGGCGGACCTGTTTTCAGACCGGGCATTAATAAAAAACCCGAATATTTGTGATATTCATAGAAGGAATTATGAAAGCTTTTTCTACTATATTATTGAAGAGATAATAATGGCATCCGTTTCCGACTTTATTGAACTGACTCCCGACGAAAACGTCGTAAAGGAGTACCGTTCATTCAGGATGAAAAAACCACAAAATGCAACAGTCAATATTGCCGCAACGAATATGCGGCTGATATTATACGGCCAGAGCAGCAGGGGAAGAAAAACAGGCAGGCCGACATTAACACAGGAGATAAGAATCGAAGATATCAGGGGCGTTGAAATATATGAAAAGGAGAGACCACGCATTATACTGATAATTGTCGGCCTCTTTTTCCTCGCATCCGCGGGACTGCTGGCAGCAGACCGGCTTCCGTCGATCTACAGGATACTCGAAGGAATACTTGGAAACGGCTCCTACGGTGTTTTGATAACTGCGGCTGTAGGGATCATCATCTTCGCATCCGGTTTCTACTTCAGGAACAGGGAGTTTGAGATCCTTGTCAAAGCGAACAACAACAACCTGAATACGGGGATGTTCTCGGAAAAGACCGTCTTCAAACAGGGAATAGATTCACCGAAGATACTCCGCGAACTGGGATCGATAATCATACAGATACAAAAGGACAGGGAGAAGAATCACGACAACTCTTCAAGGCACAAACAAAATTTCCATTCATACCGCGATGAAACAGAGACTGAATTCGGGGATGAAGGCATCTATGAAGAAGAGATTGAATCGATATTCGAGGTAGAAGAGATTCCCCGAAAAACCCCGGGGACGCCTTATGGAACAGCATATCCAGAACAACAGCCTGCACCAGCTTATGAAGAGAATTATCGTGAAGATTCCGGGGATTTCAACGATAGTCAGGAGCAGGAAACGGAACAGGAGAATGCAAAAGAACAGGACAAACAATCGGGAAGCGAAATTATCGAAGAATACTACGACAGGGGAAGAGAGAAGGTAAACGTCGACGACATTCTCAATACCATGGAGAAGATCGAAAACCCGACAAGCAAGAAAAAAGACGATTTTATGTTCTGATCTTTAATATGAATATTATTTTTGAGAATTTTCCGGATTCTTTGATAGAATATAAAAATAAAAATTTATTTTCTTCTGATTTTAACGGACTCGGAGTGAGCAAACAGGCCTTCGGCTTCTGCGAGGGCCTCGACCATATCGCCTATCTCCTCAAGGCCTTCCTGCTCGATGATCTGGACAGTGGATGTCTTACAGAAATGCGAGACATTCAACCCTGAATATACTGAGGCGTAGCCTGCCGTGGGGAGAACGTGGTTTGTACCCGATGCATAGTCACCGCATGCAACCGGAGTATAGGGGCCGACAAATATCGAGCCTGCATTCCGTACTGCCGAGAGAACCGGGAGAGGGTCTGAGACCTGGATCGACAGGTGTTCGGGTGCTATACGATCCGAGATCGAGACCGCATCCTTCAGGTCTGCGGCGGGGATATACCCCGAATTGTTTAGGGCCTTTTCTATAATTTCCGCCCTCGGCGCACTCTTTGCCATCATTTTCACATCTGCCGAGACCCTGTCTGCGAGAGATTCACTCGTTGTAACCAGAACACATGCAGCATTCGGATCGTGCTCCGCCTGGGCGAGAATGTCTGCCGCGATGAATGACGGATTCGCACTCTCGTCGGCGATAATGCAGATCTCGGACGGCCCGGCAGGAAAGTCGATCTCTGCATTGCCCCGGAGGAGCATCTTGGCCGCAGTAACGTAGACATTACCCGGCCCAACAATCTTCTGAACCGGTTCTATCGACTCCGTCCCGAGTGCCATCGCAGCAACAGCCTGCGCACCGCCGGCACGGACGATCTCGGTCGCACCCGCAATATCGAGTGCGGCAATCGTCATGGAATTCGCAGGTGGGGGGGTGCAGGCGCATATAGATTCCACTCCGGCAACCCTTGCCGGAACAACGGTCATCAGGGCGGTCGACGGATAGGAGGCACGTCCACCCGGAATGTAGCATCCCGCTCTGTTCAAAGGAGTCGTTTTAATTCCGAGCGTAATCCCGGGGTGAAGCTGTCTCAGCCAGAGATCCTCTTTCTTCTGGTATTCATGGAACTCTGTGATCCTTGACTCCGCTTCGATGAGGTATTCGACAATCTTCGGGTCGACATCCTCGTATGCATCCTCCCTCTCGTCCTCCGTGACAAGAAGAGAGTCCGGTTCGCAGCGATCGAATTTTTTTGCATATTCAAAAAGAGCTGCATCCCCATTGGCTCTTACATTCTCAATAATATCGTTGACCGCCGGATACACATCCTCAAGAGACGCCCTCCTCCCGGGCACCCAGCTGTCCGCATCGAGTCTTTTCAACATATTCCCATCTTTGTTTTGTCCTGTGTAATGAACTATTTTTGCACATTATGCCAGGGACTTCCTCGCCGGGTCCGTTAGAGATTCCTTATAACAGATTCAAGATGCCTCTTCAGCCTGGACCGGAATTCACCTCTCAAAATCCCCATGGCCACATGATCCTGAAACTGCATTATACGATCCGCCTCCGCTACGAGGATGTCCATCGTCGCAGCGGCGAATATCACGGATGAGTCCTTCAGTTTTCCCCTCTGGGACCTGCAGATTACGGAAAGAGGAGTAACATCTTCGCTCTGCATGCAATTTGGAACGAGAAGATTCGTGGCCGACCTGTCCTCGTCCACCACAATCAGCGATGCATTCTTCCTTACAGCCTCCTGGAACAGGGCGGCCATCACCATTGAACCGCTTCCTCCTCCATATACGTTCTTCGGTGTCCCAGACATCCCGGGAGGAAGCGCAGAGAAAAACATACTGATATCGGCACCCGGGATCTCGAATTCGCCGGATTCTGCTATCATCACATTCCCGTGAGTGACGACATTCTCCCTGCCGTCCCCAGGCATGTGATCGTCGGAGCCCGAACGGATTACCTGGAGAAATGTCGATTTCCCCTGGGCATTCGACCCCGTTACGGCAAAGATCTCCTTTCTCCTGATCCCGAGACCTGGAATGTTCCCCCCGCTTGCAGGAAGCTCCATCTCAACAGGTTCAAGTTCGACCGGACATCTGAAGGGTTATATTGGAGATCTCGCTCGGGCCCGCCACTCTGAAGTGCCCCCTGTGGCGGGGGTAGGGT